>JAEEGO010000068.1 GCA_016280355.1 Lachnospiraceae bacterium
AATTCCTCGTCGGTACCGGGCATCACGGAAATATGCACAATGTTTCGCATCTCATCCAGTACCGCGTGTACTTTTTTGATACAAAGTCCGGGGGTCCTTGCGGTGACTTCCTCATAGTCGCGCGCAGTCACGCAGGTATAAGGCGTGTACACATCCTCCCTGAACCGTGTCCTCACGTCCTCAGTCTTCTCCCTGTAGGCCCCGCCCGTACCCGGTCCCGGGTTGAAGAAGAACCTTCCGAGTCCCAGTGCCTCGAAGCTGTTTCCCGCTCTTACGTTGCCCTTGGGTCCCTCGGTCACGGCAAGCGAGCCGATATACAGCTCTGCTCCTATGAAGTCTCCGGCTTCCTCTATGACTATGCTTCCCCTGCTCTCCAGCAGTCTGTAAGCCAGGGCACCCTCGGAGTTCTTACCGGGACGTACGAAATCAAAGATCTCTTCTCCGTCATCCGTCACCCTCTTTGCCACAAGGCAGAAGCTCTCCGGCACTATATGCTCGAAGGGCAGATCCAGCTCCTGTCCGTCGTAGCCCAGGACACTGCCCACATGATACTGTCTCATGACCTCTTCGGAATACAGTACGAGACGTACCGAATCCTTCACTCTTGCCGGCTCATATCCGAATATCCTTTTATCAAAAGTGAGTGTGAAGCTGCCGTTTTCTCCTCTCTCATACAGACAGTATCTTCCGTTCCTGTCCTTTGTGGCCGACAGCTCATACCTCCTGTATGACTCTCCCTTTGTCTCTCTTGCAAAGCAGAGTATATAGCCCTGATCCGCCAGAGTACTCTTCACCTGGATCCTGTCCGAGCGCTGTGATATGACGGAAAGCGCTCTCGTATCCTTCTGCCACACTTCAAAAAGGAACGCATCCGCTGATATCAGTCTCGGCTTCACGTCATAGTCTGCCTTGGTAAGCACCGCTCTGATGCAGTATCCCTCCTCGGGCAGTCCCTTGTATATGGCACGGTCTCCCTCCGGGAATCTGAGCTTGATCTCACCCGAGCTCAGCAATGCTCCGGTATAATCACGGGCCTTTATCTCCTTGAATCCGTCAGTTGTATAGCACTCCCATCTGAACCCCGCGAAGATATTGTCTGCCCGATCCTGCACGGCATTTCTTCCCACTCTCTGCTCTATCTGTATGTAGAATGACGTCTCTTCTCCTTCATCCGGCAGTCCGTCGCACAGGAAGTATATCGCATCTCCCACCTTCGGTGACTCTCCGAAAGCACTCACCGGCACGCCGTATGAGCGGTCAAGCAGTACGCTCATGTCATGATAGCTGCCGTCGTAGAATGAGAAGATATGCCTCAGGTGGCATCCTCCCACATCCATCGCTTTCCTTGTCTCAAAGATGAGATCACCGAGAGCGAAGCGCTGATTGGCCTGCAGATGAAATCTCCCTCCGTCTCCGGGAGACAGCAGCATCCTCGCGCACTTCCCCTTGGCCGGAGTGAATCCCGCCATCTTCAGGAGAGCCCTCTTTGTCACGTCATTGATCTCTGTGATATTGGTTCCCTGCAGAGCTTCAAACAATACCAGGTTTTCCAGTATCGTGATACCGGGATCCGAAGGATTGTGATCCGTCCACTCGTCGGATATCAGCGGTATCGCAGCAAGTGCGTCCGCCATCCTGTCACTGTATGCTCTGCCTTTTGTCTCTTCTATCCTAAGCAATACTTACTCCCCTATCCCAGACTGATATGTACCTTGTGCTCGCCTGAGCAGACCACCATGAAAGGACTCGCTTCAAGATCCGCGATATCCATCTCATGCTCTCCGTCCCTGTCCACATAGCGGGCTATCACGGAGATATTTCTGATCACAGCATGGCTCCTTAATGCACCGAGTCTCATCTGTATCTGTGCCTTCTTGGGCACCACACCTATATCCCATCCCTGCTCATCATCCGTGGATACCGGATTCAGATACTCTTCCAGTGTGTGTATGATGAGGCTCTGAGTCTCAAAGCTGTCATCCATATCACTCACCTCTGCCCACACGTCTACGGATACCGTTACGAATATAGGCTCCACTATGTATATGTGTTCGGGCGACACCGTCATCGCCGAGCTTTCAGCCAGATACTTTTTCAGAGGAGGTGATATCCTGTGGAATGAGAACGAACCCTCCCTGAAGTCGCGCATCAGCAGTACGAACGAGATATCCGCAGGATCCGCCTGGGCGTCTACCCTTTCTCCCGGTATGCATGCTGCCTTTTCTATGCTCTTTGAATAAGCAAGTATCGTAAATATATAATCTGCCGCTGACACGAGCCTGCCTCTGCCGTACAGCAGGTTTGCTCCTCTTCTCAGTGCCTCGGCTGTGGTCTCCATATTGCTTCCGCCGTATGCTCTCACGGGGTTGTAGACATCACCGATATAAAGTCTCGTCGAAGCGGTCTGGTTTATCGCATATGCATCCACGTTTCCTGCTTCACCGTTACTTGATCTGACTCTGACCTTTACCGATACGTCATCCGTGATCCTCGGTATGTCGGCTGCTATCCCGTCGGAGAAGACCAGCTCATTGGAAAACCTGTCTATCATGTAGCTGCGTCTGTTTTTCACGTTCAGGAAGCTGTCGGTCTCCTGCCATCTGACATACACCGCGGTTGTATTTCCGAGTGTATCTTTTTCCACTCGTATATCCTCGGGTGCTTCTGTCAGATATCTTTCCGTCTCCTCTTCGGTGATGGTATCCCTCTCGTTCACCCACACCTCTGCATCCAGTATGCTTCCTCCGGACAGAGCTATACGCTGATCCGGCAGTGCCTCGCTGATATAGTAGTTCTCTTCTGTTCCCGTCACTATGTTGGACACGTTCACGACGTTGAGCAGTATCTTTCTGATATGCGGCAGGAAGACGGCTGACTCCTCAGTATCCACCACCTGCTCTCTTCTTACCCTGATCCAGTACCGGCTCTTTCCTTCCAGATTCATGGTGTGCATATCCGCCGGCGGCATGAAGGTCACCGTACCCGATCTGGAGAAGTCTCCTGTATTGTCCACTGCCTTCATGAGCTTGAAGCCGCCGCCGCTGCTGTATTCATAGCAGCATTTCAATGCAGTCATGTTCTGCACGTCATCCAGCTCGAAGTATATGCTCACGGGTCCGTTGTCTATCCTCTCGTTGAAGCCGAGATAGAGTGCATCCTCTGCGTATGCTCCTCCCGACATCGCGGTGAACGGACGTGATGTCTTCAGTCTGTCCGTGATCTCGTTCTTGCGTGTACCCGCTATCCTGAAAAGCCTTGAAGGATTTACAAAATGTCCCTCATAGGTGAAAGATATCTTCAGGTCCTCTATCACGGGATAGTGATGTATGCCCGGGCGCAGGAAGCAGTTGTCTGAGCGCATCAGTCTCATCCTTATGGCTCTTCCCGTATAGGCTCCGGCCTGAGTGACGTCCCAGTCGTCGGGACAGATGAAGGAAAGCTCGATATCCATTACCTGACCCTTTGCAAAGATCCCTGTATAGTCTCCTTCAAAGTTCAGCTTTTTCCAGCCCTGACCGTTGAAGTACTCCATGCTTATCTCATCGGCATATGCATCCGCCGGTACATCAGCCGGCTCTATCTTGGGCTTTTTCTTGAGTATCTTAAGCTCTGCTTCTTCTTCCTGCTTTGTCAGATACAGTCCCCTGTCCCTGTACTCGGCATGGAAGGTGAGAGTCAGCCTTGCTCCGCCCTTTGCGAAGTAAAGATCATGTCCTATGTAGCATTCATTGTATACTGAGAGCGTATCGGTGAAAGGCGCGAAACTGTTCACATCAAGATCCGATGCACCGTCGCTTGCAAACTCCGCACTTCTCGGTCTGCCGGAGGATGACAGGCCTATGCCGGACAGCTCCTTGTCCTGCCTTATCGTATCCTTCGACTCCATCACTATGATGCCATAGCTTCTGCCGCCTATGATGATATGTCTGTTCTTCTCATGCTTGATGAGCTCTATGGTTTCCCCGTCCTGCATTATGCGCAGGCTGTCAAAGGGGAGATACCCCTGCTTCGTGTAATATGTGAAAAGATAATCTCCGTTCGCGATGGCATCCATCATCTCCGGATTGCCGCTGAGCCTTACATATATGGGCTCGTCTTCTATATCAAAGAGTGACTCATGGTACATTACCAGAGCCGATCTTGCTATATTGCCGTCCTCCGAAAACAGTACGAAGGGTCTTATGGTACTGCCCCCTCCTACAAGGGGTAATCCCTCTTCCACAGGCTCTTCTGCCGGTGTCTCCTCACTCTCTTCGCTCTCTTCCTCATCGATCTCGGCCACGCCGTCTATCAGCTGTACGGGAGTGAAGTCGCCCAGAAGGGGAACGAATGATGCATCCTCCCTGTCTGTCATGAAGACATCCGTCAGTCTCGAATTCGTGACATATATCTCTCTGTCGGTCTCGAATACTATCTGCTCCGTACCTGCAGGTGATTCTCCCGTCACAAGCCTTGTACCCTTCCTCATATAGGTACCGCTTATCGTATCTTCCACGAGGTCTATCTTGACCATGCTTCCCGCGGGCTTTGCAGGTTTGAGTGACAGATCCAGCATATTGATGAACTCAGCATGATACCTCTCGATCATACGGTTCTCGAGATCTATGTTCTCTTTCATCTGCAGGGCAAAAAGCTTTGCTATCGTGGAACCCATGTCCGGATTGTCTCTGTCAAAGTGCCACTCCGGTACATAGCTTCTTGCGAGCTCTTCTATCCTCTGCTCTATATCTGCTGTTGTGCGGTTATCGATCTTCAAGTATAGGCCTCCGCATACTGCTCTTCTTCATCGTCTTCCATCATGGAGTATGCCTCGTCGTCATAGTAATCCATGGCATCCTCTTCGATCACTTCATCCTCATCCACTGCCTGTCCTCTGTCCAGATAGAAGGGGAAGACGAGATTGTCTCTGGTGTTGGTGGCGCTTATCGTATATCCCACATCGACTATGATAGCACCCTGATTTTCTCTGTACTCCACCTGCACGTCCACCTCAGATATCCTCGGCTCCTGATTCATGATAGTCTCCGTGATATCTCTCTTAAATATGGACAGCATTGTCGTGCCTGTATCCATGAACGTATAGCTCATGATGTTGCTGCCAAACTCCGGCCGCACGAGCCTCTCTGTAGTCTGGGTCATGAGTATGAGATACAGCGACTCCTTCACGGCCTTGTTGCCGGACACCGTAACGAACCTCCCCGTCGCAGGATCGATCTGCGGCGGAAACTTCATCCCTGTTCCCAAAAATCTCTTATCAGCCATTCCAACTCCTTATTATACTTCTATCATCCAAGTTTCACAGGCGTGCCTGAAAGTTCGGCAGGCCCTCCGCTCGATAGCTTCAGCGATCCGCTTGCATCCACCTTCACATTGGCACCTTTTACTTCCGACCTGCTCTGGCTCTCGAGCGATATCGCATCATCCGCCTCTACCGTAAACTTCTTCGCCTTCAGCGTTACTGCGCCCGATTCCCCGTTCATCGTGAGCGTTATATTATCCCCCACCTTCACGGTTATCTTCTTCGCTGCAGTGATCTCTACATGCCCTTTTTCCTCATCCGTCGAAAGCCTCAGGAAATTCTTCTTATCCTTGTCGGATATCTCCATCATCTTCTTCTCGTTGTCGAGGATCACATGATGCATATCCAGAGCCGTAGTCAGCGTCATCTTGTCTTTTTCGCCGGGGTTCCCCCCGCCGCCACCGCCGCCGGCTCCTCCGCCTTCGCCGCCTTCATCCTCTGTCACGTCCTCGAAGATGATCGCGTTTCCGTTCTTGGTGACGATCTTTTTATACAGATTTTTCTCGTGCTTTGACTTGGTCAGTATCTTGTCATTTGTCTTAGGTATGCACCCTATGACATAGGCTCTTTCTATATTACCCTGCTCGAAGGCCACCAGCACCAGGTCTCCCACTTCGGGTATGAAGTAGTGTCCCCATGAGCTTCCGGATGACGGCATGACCACACGCGCCCAGAGCTTTCTGGTATTGTCAGCCTCGTCTCCCTCACCCTCGCCTTCTTCTCTTGAGAGCAGTATCACGGATACCCTGCCCGGCATGTTCTCGTCGTAGTTTTTCACTACCTTGCCGAGCATCAGTCCCATTATCCTGGAGTCGCCCGTGTCGGTCTTCTCCACCTGTTTCTTTGATACATCCTCCAGTATGTCAAAAAAAGCCATTTATCTCTCCTGTTATGAGCTTCCTATATTGTTTGCCACGCCCTCAAATCTTGTAACAAAGCTTGACTGCGTCATTGTGTGCCTTACAGTTGTCAGATAGAAACTATTGTTCAGCGGCTGTCCGAAGTCTGTTAATTTGATGAATCTTCCCGGTATCAGCTCAGGCAGTCCGAGGAAGACGCCCTCTACTGTCCCCAGCCTGTAATCTATGCTGTCCATCAGATAAGCAGCTCTGTAGCCTGCTTCTTCCTTGCTGTCGGTCGTCGGATCTATATACACGAGAGACTGCTTTTCTACCAGAGACTTTGCCTTGTTGCCCATGGATATCTTTGACTTACTCTGCTTCTTGTCTCCTATGTACTTGCCCTGTTCCATGTCTATGTTTCTGACTACTACGGACTTTACGAGACCCGTCATATCGTATCCGACGTCAAGGTCTATCATACCCATGTTCGGCGCCAGCTCTATAAGAGGTGTCGTATTCTTCTTGGCCTCTATGAAGTAGAGAGTATCGCCTACGGCAAAGAATTCAAAATTGTATCTCTTGGCAGCCTTGACTATGAATTCATAGTCACTTTCTTCGACCATCTCCACTCTTTTGTCGGTCGTGGTCTGCCCTCCTCCGCCGCCTCCCGAGCCGCCTTCTCCACCGGGCTTGTCGGGTGTATTGCTTATGTTGAGCTCTGTGAAGTTCTTACCCATGCCATCCTTTTGACTGATGAAAGCATTCGCCTCCAGCACCTCGCGTACTGCGTCGCTGTAGTACTGGGATTTGAGTCTCTTGGAATGCCTGTTGGCCATGAGCAGTCCCTTTACATCCATGCAGGTAAGCTCTATGCACGGATTTTCATCTCCTATGAATTCCGGTATGATGAAATGCACTCTGGCTATGAAGCCTCTGAATACTTCCCTTACAGAGACACCGTAGCCCAGATATATGATGACTGACGATCCCATGTATAGAAACTGTTTTGTCTTTTTTATATCAAAGCTTCTGGTATCAGGGTCGAAGCATCCTCCCAGAGTCAGAGTGGCCATGGAGGCTTCGTATCCTCCTGTCAGCTCCACCTCTGCCGATCTTACGCCAAGTCCCGAGTCCTCCGTCAGCTCATTGCCGTCTATTACGACACTGACCTTAGGCTCTCTGAAGCTTTCATATGTACTTTTCAGATCTCCGAATACAAAATCTGCCATGATCAGAAATTAATGTTTGCCAGAGAACCTGCCTTCTGGCTCTTCTTAACGAAGCTCTCGCTTCCTTTCTCAAAAGCTTTAAGATATCTCTGCTGCCATACTCCAAGGGAATTCGGCCACTGGTCATCATCCGCGCATACTATGGACATATCCACTGTCGCTCTTATGGGTTCGCCGTTTGGATTGAACATGGTATAATTTGCACCCACGCTCCTCAGTACCCCTGTGTAGCACAGATTGCCCCAGTTGAAGGTTACGAGTCTGGTACGTCTGTTTCTCAGTGCCGCTATGAAGCCTTCCACCTCTGTCTGTACAGAGAGTTTTTTGTTTCCGGTTGCCTGCATGACACTCTTTGCTATGCCGGTACCTACACTCGTCGGATTCATTATAAGCTTATCGTCGAGGAAGGCTCCCTGATTGTCGCAAGAATCAAAGAGCAGACTGACCGACATTATGATGGTGGTCGTTCCTCTGGTATAGCTTGCCGAGGCGTCCTGCACATTATCCTTATCCTTATCCTCTTTATCGTAGCTCAGTCTCTGTACCAGGCCGCCGGCATGTCCTGACAGCTGCAGCGATGAAGGATTGAACTGTACGGTAAAGTATCTCCTGCTCCTGCTTGCGATCTTCTTATACAATACATTTACATAGGCGTCCGTCACGGCGTTTTTTCCCATTGAGTATTGTATCTGTCCCTTTACCATGTCAGAGTTCGCCAGAGCATCACCGGCTCCGGCATTCGCTGCTGCTCCTTTACTGCCTCCCACCACTTTAAGTGACTCGGTCTTCGTTGTCTTACGGTCGGTAAGGTCGATGACTTCTATTATGGCTTTTTCAATATTCCCGGTATTCTGGGCTATTGCGTCTGTTATTCCCATATCACTTTCCTTATAACTTCAGATTTAAGAAACTGTTGTTTGTTGCCTTGCTGAACGTAGAAGCACCGGCTCCTTCTGCCGTAAACGTCTTGTCGAAGGAATTGAGCCAATATGTCTCATCATACTTGTACGCTGCATCCGGATCCACGGCCTCCGCGCTGCCGTCACCCTGTCTTATCTGTATCCCGACTGTTCCTCTTATCGGGTAGCCTTTTTTATTGAACATGGTGTACTTCGTCGACACCTCCGTCATCTCACCTCGAAAGCACATCGCACCCCAGTAAAAGATCACGTGTCTTGCCTCAGGTACAGTAAGCAGCGACAGTAGTCCTTCCATCTGTCTCTGCACGCTGTAGCCGTCCTTCATGTTCGTTGCGATACTCGTTCCTGTCTTTATCAGATTAGACGGGGTCGCTCCCGTCAGAGGATTTTCAGCCAGCATGAAGGCATCCATGGTGTTGCAGTCATCAAACAAAAGCTCGCATGAAAGTGTGGTGGATGCGGGAGGTGTATACTGCTGCACCTGTGTCGAGCCGGCTCCTCCACTGTATGACATCTGACGTCCTGCGGTAGTATCCAGTCTCAGGCTGGTCGGATTATACTGAACTTCGATAGCTAAGAAGTTCTTACTCCCTGCATCAGTTTTGATATCGTCATAGCTTGCAGTCTTTCCGTTATCAAGTGTCTTTTGAGCTCTCTGCATCAGCTTTGCATTCAGTCCGTTTTTGCCTGAGAGATCCTCTATTGTTTTCTTTTCTGCCGGGCTGAGGTCATCTGCGCCCTCTTTTTTGTCACCCTTTTTTACCGGAGTGACCTTTTCCACCTTACGTATGCAGAGTATGGCCTTGGATATATTGCCTGTGAGGCTCTGCCCCAGATTTTGTCCCATCTTAGCAAAATCCATCTATCCTATATCCCCCTTCTGCTCTTCTCGTTGCGAAGTCTTTTTTCGAGTTTGGTGAGTACCTGATCCGATATGGCACCCATCTGCGATCTGACACCCCTTGCTACCATATCCTCTATGTTCTGCCTTTCCGTCGCAGTAAGTGTACGTGATGTATTCTGTGTGACGGTGGTGGTGTTCACGTTGATGTTCTCCGTGATGTCCTGTACCTCACTCGTATCACGATGCTGTCTGTTCTCCCTGCTCCGGTATGTATCCAATATCTCGGACAGATCTTCTTCAGACAATCTCTCCTCCCTCTTGAAGTACAGCTCTTCTTCTGCGGGAGGTGAAGTCGATATGTTCTCCTGCTGTGCATTCAGTGCGCTGCTCTGCTGCATCCTCATCAGCTCTTCCGCAGCCTGTGCTACATTTCCGGCAGATACTGTCATGCCCTGTACTGATGACGGATTGTTCAGGTACTGCTCCACTACGTTAAATACCTGTGCGGCATTGTCCGGGAAGAGTCTCGTTATCTCCGTAAAGACTTCTCTTCTGCGCATCTCCTGATCCGCATCGTCTTCTTCAAAGCTTTGCAGTATCGACTTCTCGTCTTCTAGCGCAGCGAGAGCCTCACGTCTGGTCCTCTCTCTTCCGCCTGTAGTGCGGTGCTCCGGAGTAAGCTTCTTCAGTATCTTCGTCATCTGCTCATAGCGGGAGACATTCGCGAGATTCATCTCGTTCATCTCCTTTATCTGATTCTCTATGAGCTCTATATTTCCTTCGTTCTCCTGTATCTGTGACAGCTCCTCAAACTCTGTGTAGTCAAGGTTTATCAGGATGTCATCTGCTTCGTTCCGGGTGAATCTGTTTATCGGGCTGTCTATCGTTATCTCATAGCTCACGCGGTTCACTGTGTTGTCGGATGAGCGGTAGAGGGCTCCTCTGTACTCCATCCAGGTATCGCTCCTGCTTATCCTCTCATATCCCGCGTGATAGAGGTTCTTTACTATATCGTAGAGCACTGCGGCATTGATCGTCTCGTTTACCTCCGATTCCCTGATCCGCTCACTCTGCAGTTCTCTCTCATATATGTTTGAGCTCCGGTATTCCCTGCTCTCTCTTATTCTTCTCTCTGATACTGTGGCAGCACCTTCTGCTCCTGCCTCTTTAGCTTCCTCCCGGTATATTATCTCGGCGCCTTCACGCTCATACCTGTCCGTTCTTTCAAGCTCTCTGCTCTCTCTTATGCTGCTTTCTACTTCGGACAGCACCTGCCGTGCAGTCTCTCTTCTTATCTCGGATACGCTTTCCGTCCGGACTTCTGCGCCTGCTCCGCCTTCTTCGCTCTCCGGACTCTGCAGCTCTCCCTCGCGGTAGATTATCTCCGCTCCTTCGCGCTCCATTGTCTCTATGAAGCTTTGTACGAGCATATCCTTTGCTATGTTCTCCTGCTCGGAGACCATCTGCTCTGCGAGGTCTATCCTTGTGTCATTTATGCTCTTGTTAAAGTTCGCTACTATCTGGTATATGGCGCCTGTCTGGAGTCTGTGCATTATGCTCCGGTAGAGATATGACTCTCCAGCAGCACTTCTATCCTGCAGCTCTTCCCTTACTATCTGTCTCGACAGCTCCAGTGTCTCTCTTATGAGCTCCGTATTGTCACTCTCATACTGCACCTCGAGGTAATTATCGATGAACTTCTCCTCCATACCGGAGTTCCTCATCATCTTCTTTACCTCGCTCATGAACTTCCTGTCATCCTTTATGCCTATCTTATGCAGGACATCGGTGATATACACGCGATCCTGATAAGACAGCTCGGTGTTCACCGAGAGCATGATGCGGTTCAGCATATTGTTTATGATATCGAGCTTCTCTTCGTTTCGGTTCGATATCAGGGTATTGCCTACTATGGTAGTGGCATCTCCCTCTGCCACATATATCTCCGGCGGAGAGTTTACTATGTGCAGCAGCTCCTCGGCTCCTATCTCCAGTCCCATCAGGGAATAGTTGCCTGCTATCCTCTCCGTGAAGCCTTCATTGTCTTTCACGAAGTCGGTACGGGTCTTCAGCTCTATCGGTGCCTGCAGCTTTATCATTTCTTAGACAGCTCCTGTGCCCTCATTGCTCTCCTTGTGGGCGGCCATATCACCGGTGTGGGCTTCTCGTTGGTATTGCGGTTTTGCGGATGTGACTTGCCCGATCCGTTCACCGAACCGTCATATATCCACTGATTGTCTTTTCCCTTACTCTCCCCGGTGCTCTTGGAGTCATTCTTTCTGCCCCTCTCATCGGTATGGTACTTATCGTTACCTGAGTATTTATCCTTATCTATCTCCCACTTGCCGCCTGCGCCCTTGCTCTCTCCGGCGCTCTTGGGATCGTTCGATCTTGCCTCGGGCCTTGTGTGATACTTCTTGTTTCCGTCGAAGGCATCCTTTGAGATCTGCCACTTGCCGTCATTACCGCGCTTCTCTCCGGTGATCTTTGTATCATTCTTTCTGGATTCAGGCCTTGTGTGGTATTTCTTGTTTCCGTCGAATGCATCCTTCGAGATCTCCCACTTGCCGTCTTTACCCTTGCTCTCTCCCGCGCTCTTGGGATCGTTCGATCTTGCCTCGGGTCTTGTGTGATACTTCTTGTTTCCGTCGAAGGCATCCTTTGAGATCTGCCACTTGCCGTCATTACCGCGCTTCTCTCCGGTGATCTTTGTATCGTTTGCTCTTGCCTCGGGTCTTGTATGATACTTCTTGTTTCCGTCGAAGGCATCCTTTGAGATCTGCCATCTGGACGACTCTGCCGCAGCTTCTCTTGTCTTCTTGGAATCATTGCCCGTCGCACGGTTTTCGGTATGTGATTCTCCCGTACCGAGATAGTTATCCTTATCCATCTTCCACACTCCGCCCTTTTCCCAGGCGGGGCTTATCTGATTTATGGTAAAGAGTTCCCTGTAAGCAATGGTCGTGGTCTCAGTCAAAAGCTTACTCTGCTCTGCATTGAGCTCTCCGTATTCCTTTGCTGTCACGGTGCATCCCGTGAAAATATAGGCTCTCGCGCAGTTTTCAAAGCTCCAATTGTTATAAAATTTGCCGGCGGGAGCTCTGTTCACATACAGTATCACCGGCAGTATCAGATCTGTGCCTAAGGC
>JAEEGO010000069.1 GCA_016280355.1 Lachnospiraceae bacterium
AGCACTCATTATACACAGGCAAAGAAGTAATTGCAAGCATCAAAAAAGTATTATATAATTTCATTTGTCCTTCGGGGTCGTAGCTCAGCTGGGAGAGCGTCTGCTTGACGTGCAGGAGGTCTGCGGTTCGAGCCCGCACGGTCCCACGAAGATCAATAAGCCGCGGTTTATACCGTGGCTTTTGTCATATTCAGCTGTTGATCCTCACTTTGTTTTCTTTGTATCAGTACTCTTTTTTCGCGGACTGCCTATACCGGTCTGTTTTAATACCTCTCTTACAGACGTTACCGTGACTATCTCCAGCGCTTCTTTGACTTCTTCAGCCACATCCTTAAGGTCTCCTTCGTTATCTGCCGGGATAAATGCTTTTGTACAACCGGCCCTGTGTGCTGCCATCAGTTTCTCCGGTAATCCGCCTATAGGCTTCACTTTACCCTCAAGCGAGACCTCTCCTGTCATACATACAGCGGGATCAACGGATCTTCCGGTCACAAGCGATGCAAGCGCCGTAGTTAGAGTGATCCCGGCCGACGGTCCGTCCTTGGGCGTAGCTCCGTCCGGAACATGGATGTGAAGATCGTTTTTTTCAAACATCACTGCCTTTGACGGATACATTGACTTGACCAGAGAAACAGCTATCTGGGCAGATTCCTTCATCACGTCTCCAAGCTGGCCGGTGATGATCAGATTGCCTTTTCCCTTTGTGAGGATTGTTTCAACAAACAGGATCTCTCCCCCTGCCTGAGTCCACGCAAGGCCTGTCACTACTCCCGGCGATGTCTTCCTGTCCACTATATCATGCGGTATGGGAGACATATCCAGCAGTTCCCTCAGATCTCCCTCGCCCACTTTCAGGCTCTTGCCGTTTCCTTCGACTATCTTCACTGCAACGGAGCGGCAGAGTGTATCTATTCTCTTCTTCAGACCTCTGACGCCGGCTTCTCTGGTATAGTCTGATATCATAGCATTGAGAGCCTCATCGGAAATATCCAGATTTCTTGATTTTATTCCGACCTCCTTCATGGCCTTCGGTATCAGATGCTTTCTCGCGATATGATACTTTTCGATGGGCGTATATCCGTTAAACTGTATGACTTCCATACGATTGATCAGGGGTTCAGGTATAGTATCGAGACTGTTGGCAGTACATATGAATAGCACGTCTGACAGATCGTACGGAACATTCAGATAGTGATCGGTAAATGTATTATTCTGTTCCGGATCGAGCACCTCAAGCAGAGCCGCTGCAGGATCGCCGTTGTAGCTTGAAGACAGTTTATCGATCTCGTCCAGTACCATCACCGGATTTGAGACACCCGCTTTGCTTATCCCGTCCATTATACGTCCTGACATGGAGCCGATATAAGTCCTTCTGTGTCCTCTGATATCAGCTTCATCCCTGACGCCTCCGAGAGATACTCTTATATACTCACGTTTCAGGGCCTTTGCTATGGAAGATGCTATAGATGTTTTGCCTGTTCCGGGTGCGCCGACAAAGCAGATGATGGATCCTGATTGCTGTTTCTTCAGATTCATGACTGCTATCTGCTCTATTATGCGTCTCTTTGTCTTAGCGAGGCCGTAGTGGTCCCGATCCAGTATCTTTCTGGCATCATCAAGGGATATCTTTCTGAATTTCTGCTTTTTCCAGGGTAGTCCTATCAGGAAATCCAGATAATCCAGCAGCATACCGGATTCCTGTGAAGCCTGCCCCTCCTGTTTCAGCCTGTTAAGGAGCTTGGTTGCTTCCTTTCGGGCTGTTTCGTTCATCTCCGATCCGTTCAGGCGGATCTCCAGTCTTCTTATGTCCGAGACCTCTTCGGGATGCATTTCATCCAGCTCTTTCTGGAGGTACTCCATCTGTTTTTTGATAGCGCTTTCCCTGTAGATCTTCTGATAATCAGCTTCCTGAGCGCTTTTTGCCTCGTTATCGATACGGGTCATCTCCAGATTCTCGTAGATAAGCTTTTCGAGCATGTCGTTTCGCTTTGCCAAAGAATCTTCAGCCAGTATGGCATACCTCTCCTCATTGGAGTTCATGATCCACGGACTCATGGCCGTGGCTATCTCGGCAAGACTGGTCCACTGTGCGATATAGGCTCTTGTTGCAGCCGCCCACTGGAAATTCTCGGCATATTTTGACATAGAGGATTTCAGCTCTTTTATCTTTTTGGCTACAGCCTCTTTGTCCGCATCATCTGTATCTGATCGTTTGGAGATGTTTATATCTATGGATTTGTCGTGATATACCGTCACCTCGTCAATGTTCACACGGGCTCTGGTATGCACAATGAAATATCCGTTGGTATTCACCTCGGTGACAATACCCGACAGACCTATAGGATAGAACGACTCGTTATTAAAATCATCTTTGGTTATATTCTCTTTCTGCACAATGAGGGTGACGCGGTCATCCACCTGAGGCTCCCTGCCCACATGTTTTGTGTAGAAATCTATCTTAAAATATATGTTACAATCCGGCAGGGCCAGAGTATTGTATATCGGAAGAACAGCCATAACAGAGGCCTCCTTTGCGTTATTAGCACTCAATGCAGCAGAGTGCTAATAAAAGCTTATCATCCCTGTTTCCTTTCGTCAAGCCTTATTTCTCAAACAGCCCGACTGCCTTCTCCAATTCCTCTGTGATGGTTATGTGCTGCGGACAGGTGGTCTCGCATCGTCTGCACTTTATACAGTCAGATGCCTTTCCCCCATTTTGTGCAGAAGCTTCATAATCGGTGGCTGCCGCTTCTATCTGCCCACCTGTCTGCCTCTTGTTCACGGCGGCAAGGACGGTTGGAATATCTATATGCTTCGGACATTCAGTCGTACAGTACCGACAGGCTGTGCACGGTATAGTCTTTGATGCTCCGTAGATCGTCTCAGCCTTTTGTATCACCCTCAATTCCTCGTCGCTTAGCGGGCTGAAATCTTTCATATACGACAGGTTGTCCTCCATCTGGGCCACATTTGACATACCGGACAGAACAGTCAGTATTCCGTCCAGGGATGCTGCAAATCTGATAGCCCATGAGGCATAAGATGCGTTTGGATTTGCTTCATCAAACAGGCTTTGGACCTCTTTGAGAGGTTTTGCCAGAGTACCTCCTTTGACCGGTTCCATGACTATGACCGGTTTGCCGTGTTTTCTTGCGACCTCGTAAACCCCTCTGGATTGTATGCCGGGGTTCTCCCAGTCAGCATAGTTGATCTGCAGCTGTACAAATTCAGCTTCGGGATGATCCGTCAGTATCTCGTCCAGCAGTTCCGGAGAATCATGGAAAGAGAATCCGATATGTCTTATCCGCCCTCTGGCTTTTTCTTCCTTTACAAAATCCCACAGGTGATATTTCTCATATTTCCTGTAATTATTCGCCTGAAGAGCATGCAGCAGATAGTAGTCAAAATACCCTGCACCTGTACGTTTCAAGCTTGTCTCAAGCTCTCCCTTTGCCATCTTCTCCGTTGGCACCATCGAAGCAAAGAGCTTGGTCGCAAGGGTATAGGATTCTCTGGGATACCTGTCCACGAGCGCAAGCTTCGTAGCCGCCTCCGATCCCGGATATATGAAAGCCGTATCAAAATACGTCATTCCGGCTTCCATAAAAAGATCCACCATGCGGCTCGTCTGTTCGATGTCTATGCTAAGCCCTTTTCTCGGCAGCCTCATCAACCCAAATCCGAGCTTTCCTGTCCCGTTAACATCTATCTCTCCCATAGCCCTCTCCTTTCACCTGATTTGAAAAAACCGTGCGCTTATAAAAGCGCACGGTTCCTCATGCCATTATTGATCCGATATCCTATTAGTTTGTTATCGTGTTTGTTGTCTCCTTATCGAATACATGGATCTTCTCAGTATCGATAGCAAACTTTACTGTATCGCCCGGGCGAGCAGTAGTACGGGGATCGACCCTTGCCGTCATAGGGAACTCAGCCAGATCGAAGTACAGGAACACCTCTGCTCCGAGAAGCTCATACACGTTTATCTTTGCCTCAAATACTGCTCCTGCAGGAAGTGTATTTATTGACATCTCTGAATCATATACATCCTCGGGTCTGATACCAAAGGTAACTGTCTTTCCTTCGTATCCGCCTTCCAGAACCTTCTTTGCCTTTGCCGGAGGAAGCGGGATGGAGTGTCCTGCACATTCCAGAGTAACATTGTCTCCGTCCTTCTTCACTGTTGCATCAAGGAAGTTCATCTGAGGTGATCCCATGAAGCCTGCAACAAAGAGATTTGTGGGCTTATCGTACAGATTCTGAGGAGTATCTACCTGCTGTATGATACCGTCCTTCATGACTACGATACGATCTCCGAGGGTCATAGCCTCTGTCTGATCATGTGTGACGTAGATTATAGTTGTACCGAGTTTCTGATGAAGCTTTGCGATCTCAGTCCTCATCTGTACACGGAGCTTTGCATCGAGGTTTGAAAGCGGCTCGTCCATAACGAATACCTTAGGATTACGTACAATAGCACGTCCCATAGCCACTCTCTGTCTCTGTCCGCCGGAGAGAGCCTTCGGCTTTCTGTCGAGGAGAGCTGTCAGATCAAGGATCTTTGCTGCCTCCTTAACCATCTTGTCTATCTCGTCCTTCGGTACCTTCCTGAGTTTCAGACCGAAAGCCATGTTATCATATACCGTCATGTGAGGATACAGAGCGTAGTTCTGGAATACCATCGCAATATCCCTGTCCTTGGGCTCTACGTCATTGACTATCCTGTCACCGATCTTGAGTTCGCCGGATGAGATCTCCTCAAGTCCTGCTATCATACGAAGAGTTGTTGATTTTCCGCATCCTGAAGGTCCGACGAAGATAATGAACTCCTTGTCCTGGATCTCGAGATTGAAGTGCTTAACTGCTTCAAACCCATTGGGATAAACCTTGCAGATGTCCTTTAATGATAGACTGGCCATAGAATAAATATCCTCCTGTTTAAAAATAGATTGTCAAAAAAAATATCGCTGAGCATCCGATGACACCCAACGATAAGAGTATAACAAGTTCATTTCGGCAATCCAATACTACAACTCACCAAAAAAAACCGGTAATTTTAGTTAATTATTCATGCCTGGTAATGTCTATTACAGGGCCGTCCAGTTCTTCTCCATAATAGGCCACACGATTCTTACCATGCCTCTTGGCTTCATATACAGCCGTATCTGCAGATTTGTACAGAGCCTCAAAATCTGCTCCATCCTTGCTGAATACAGCACCTCCTATAGAAGCCGTGCACTTATACTGGACATATTCTCCTACCTTGAAGCTCCTGAAGAAGCTGAGTAGCTTATCTGCTTCCCGCTTCTTTGTTTCTTCGTCAACAGGAACATTTTTCATCACAACAAGAAACTCGTCTCCGCCTATACGTCCCACTATATCGGTTGCTCTGAACAGTGTAGAAAGCCCTACTCCGAGGCCCGCCAGAAGTTCATCACCGAAAGCATGGCCCATGGTATCATTGACCTTCTTAAAGTTATCTATATCGATCATATACAGTATAGCCGTTTCTCCGCGTTGACCGGCTTCGGTAAGATAGTCCGTAACTCTCTGCTCCGTAGATATCTTATTCAGCAGACCGGTAAGCAGATCTGTTTCCGCCTTTTCCTGAAGCGTCTGATTGTGCTTATGATTTGCAGCCTTGTTTGCAAGATTGATTGCCAGTATCGCTACAAAGAACGCTATCATCGCTACGACGACCCTGATAAGGATACTCTCCATAGCTCCGTACGACGTCTCACTCTCGTTCACAAGGTAGCTCTGAGTGACGAGTGATGCTATTGAAAGGCCGCCATATGCAGACGGATCATATACGATGAGTCTGTCTTCACCTGACACGGTACAGTTGGTATATCCGGAATTTCTGTTTATCAGATTATTCTTTACTCTTCCCTCGCT
>JAEEGO010000070.1 GCA_016280355.1 Lachnospiraceae bacterium
GAGACCGGCACCAGGGAGAACTACTTCGTAGACGATATGAAGAAGAACAATCTCCTGATGCTGAGCATGTATACCGACTATGCCATGAAGTATTCCGGCGAGGCAGAGCATATGCTTCCGGATGACATCATCCTCGTGGATTCATGGGGCGGCTTCATCCCTTCATTAAAGGCGTACGGTCAGGGACCCAGGGATACCGATAAAGATGCGCCTCCCTATGCAGCTGATTATGCCCGTATCAACTGCCTGCTGCCGTTTGCCGAGATGCCGGTGCTGGCTCTGCACTCCGTCGTCATGAGGAAAGAATACGAAGTATCCAGGGTGGCCGGAAAAATAACACGAGAGAATGAGATCAATGTAAGAAAAGAGCTTCTCTCCGCTGCGGCATCTGAAATGTACAAGCTTGACAAGATCAATAAAAACATCGATCTGCCCGAGGTAAAGGAGGTACTGAACAAGGATATAATTCCGGGAAATATGGATATTACCGGAGAGAGAAACTTCGGCCACTACTACAGATCTATGAACATGCTCCGCAGATCTCTTATCGGCAACGGATGGCCCATGAGTGATATAGATACACTGGGAAAAGCAGCTTATGTCGGCGAAGTGATGAAGGAGAGGCTGGCAAAGGGAGGTGTAGCCGAAGAAGAAAGGGCGAATATCGAAAGGTATACCGAAGCACTGAAGCATATCGAGACCACAGCACCCGAAAGCGAAGAGGGGCGAAGGGAGATGCTGGATGAGCTGAAGGGAGCTCTTGACGGATTCAGCGATGAACAGAGCAGGAATTATCGCTTCTTCGACGATCTAAAATCCCTCGTGAACAGTGCTACGGAATATCAGCTGAGCGATATAGAAAAGGGATTGATCGCAGATCCGAAGGAGCTGCAGGAGATGCTGAACGATATCCCTGTCAGAGAATATACGGAGGAAGAGCAGAAGAGAGATCTGGAGATCCTCGAAGCTGAAAAGCTAAAGGATGCGCAGCTCAATGATATGTACCATGTGGATCCCTGGGCTTATGACACCATAAGGAGCCTGCAAAGCCGCCAGGAAGATCAAAAGGAATTCGTGGACTGCGTAAAGGCAGTGATCGGTGAGAAAAACTTTAACGAATACAAAGCGCAGGACGGAAGAGAGCAGGACTATGAAAAGGCCCTGGATATACTGACTCATCCGGATTCTCCTTACAGGGTATCCAATGATCATACTATCCTCGAAAATGTGCAGAACCAGATGAATTTCAGACGTGAGATACTGTCCCGGGTGAAGGATTTCGATCCTGTGATGAGAGATCTGGCGATCGGAGATAACGCTGATCCGAATGGCGTGAGTGCCGGGGATGAGGTGAAGAAGATATGGGCCGAGTATATCTTAAAAAAACAAAACGGTCCGCTGGGAGAGCAGGAGGGATCATACTTCACAAGGCTTAAGGAGCAGTATGATAAAATAGGCGCTGCTCAGCCCGGGGACACAGGTGATAAGATCAGGAAAGCCATAGATGACAGGAGAGAGGCTATGAATAACGGATGGACCCTCTCTCAGTCCGGATTGTTCAGCCAGCTGGATGATCTGTATCAGAAGGGAATATCGTATGGAATGGAGGATAAAGCACTTAAGGATGATCTTGAGCATTTTCTGGGTAAAGAGGGAAAGGTAGGAAAGAATCCCGAAGAAAAGAGAATCCTTCTGGATAAGATCGCCGAAAGTCTGTCCAAGGCAGACATACCGGAGGAAATGGATATAGACAAGGCAGCCCTTGCTGCGGAAATACAGTTTGCAAGAAGGGAAGCGCGGATCGAAGTTCAGATGGACAATATAGCCCGTGCAAAGAGAGATCTGGACCTTATTACGAAATCAGGGGGCAAGATAGAACCCTATGTCATGGAAGAACTGCAGGGCTTTCTTAATAAGGATCGGAAGATACCGGTATGGAATATGGATCCGAAGGATACATCCTTCCTTACAAAGGCAGATAACTATATAAAGGAAAATCAGGCTGCGGATCATATCGTTGATTATGTCAAAGCGGTAAAGGAAGGCCGTGAAGCGACTTTTGCCGCACGTACAGGGCTTCAGCCGGCCATCGCCATAAGCAAGATAGACCAGATGTTAAAGAGCACAGATTCCTTCTTCCACTGGGACTCCTCCCAGTTCAAGGAGGTCAAGGCGGATCTTAAAAAGTATTATGACGTACAGGTGAACAGAGAAGAGGCTGCTGCCGCCAAAGAGAAGCTTACAGCCGATGTGAAGAAGTGGCTCACCGATCCCAAGTATGACAGGATCAACAAGCATAATAAGAATCAGTTTGATAACACGAGATTCAACTATATGTTCACTCTCGCCAACGAGCTGGATCCTGCATGGGCAAAGGAGAACTTCAGCAGGATGAAGCTCTCCGCCCTCCATGGAGACAAGGCAGAGAGCAGCACTTTCTACAATGTCCATGATTTCCTGGGATATACGCAGAAGCAGATCGTGGACGCCCACTATACGGATATCAAGGCACCCAGTGGAGAAGAGATCGGAACTGAGTATGCAAAGGGGATGTTCTGGTACAACAGGAAAAACATCAACGGCGAGGAGGCTCTGGCCGAAGAGGCAGAACGCATCAGAAGGGACAGCACATATTCGGCCCGCGACAGGTTCACGGTGGAGCTTGAAAACCTCAATAAGCTTTCCGGGGATGCCGAAGGCATGGAGGAAGACGTCCAGTACAAGTTGAACTTCGACTCTGTGAACGCCTACAGGCAGCAGGTGGCCAAACTGTTAGACGATAATCAGGTGATCACCGAGAAGATGGATAAGGAACAGTACAAGGGCGTACGTGAAAGAGCCATCAATCAGGTGAAGAGCTATCTTGACGATCCCGAAAACAGAAAGGATCCTATGTATCAGAAGGCCATGGCAGCCTACGGTGTGCTGGATCCAAAGGGTGCACATGCATTTATAAAGAATTACAACGAGATGCATGCAAAGGACAAGAAGGTTACAAAGATAAGCCTTCTGGACCTGGAGAAAAAACAGGGGCTTGATATAGGCGCACGCAAGGATTACAACAGGAAAAAGGCAGAAAGACGTGCCGCAAAGGAGGCACAGAATGCAGGTCCCGATGTTCCGATGAACAGACATTGAGATGATCATAACGTCACGATAATACATTACACAGGAGGATGGACAAATGCCAAGGTACAGAGTCAGAGCACTGAACGGAAAGAAGCTTAACAAGACAGAATTCGATAATATGAATGAGATGCTGAAGGTCCTTAATGAGGCCTATCTGGGCGATCTGAAGGCGGGGTCTCCGGCACCTTTGATCCAGGATGTGAAGATAACACAGAACAGGATAGATCTGCAGCAGCCTTCGATCGGCTCCATGATAAGCAATGTGCCCGGCACCCCCGGTACGTCGGCAACTCCCGTCACGGCAGGAGGACAGACCACGGCAGGAGGACAGACCACGACAGGAACTCCCGCAACAGGAGGGGGTCCTGCGAATCAGAGTACAGATCCCGGCATCAATAATTATCCCGATATGCCGCAGGATGACGGAATGTATCAAAAGCCCGGTGTGAACGTGACACCGGTCATGACCAATGATATCCCGGATCAGGCGGCTCCCGCAGCACCCGGATCTGATAATAATATCTACCCCGAAGACCCCTCAAACGCTCAGGTGTCGGCTGAAGCCGCAAAGGCACAGGGGCTTGTGAGCGATCCCTCGACACTCACTCTTGTGAGCACCAATGCCGTCACGGTGGATCTGGTAGACAGCCTGAAGGAGCTGAAGCATGTATTCCCGGATGCAGCATCCCAGAGCCTCGACAGGATCGTATCGACCATGGATGCCTATCTTCAGGACTTCGATAACATGAAGAACGGAAATGCCACGAAGAAGCTGGCAAAGCTCCCTACCAAGGAAAGCTCCGTCGATCAGTATTTCGTGATAGAGACTACGGGACTGAACGGTCAGACTGTCAGCATGGTGCCCATGAGGAAGGGTGATCTCGATGCACTCAATATGGAGGTCGCAAATCTGACGAATGAGATCGGAAGCCTCAATTCCCATTACAAGGGGATCAATCCGGAGGACTATAAGCCCGGACAGCAGCTGAGCATAGAGGACCTGGCCAGGGTACAGCTTGCCAATGTGGGCTATCAGCTGAAGAGCATCTCTGAGGGTGTATCTCCCGATATGTCATATCCGGAGTTTTCCTTCGGCAACTTCAAGGGGACAAAGATACTCGGCACATCTCCGCACCTTGCCGGCAACTCCGGCGACGAGGGCTATACGCCCGATCAGGGCAGCATCATGATGAGCGCCATGCCCACGGTGATGCTGGAATATCACTCCAACAAGATGAGAGAGATATACATGAATTATCTCAAGGACAGACGGCAGAACGGTTATACACGTCAGAAAGAGATAGCTGCGAAGACCGCAATGCTGAATCAGGCTGCACTTATGAAGCGCATCACATCCCAGTGCATGATGGTCGCAGAGGATAAAGAATTCTTCGGGATGGGAGAAAAGGACGGATCAAAGGTATTTACAGCGGGCACGGACAAGATACTGGGAGAGGCAGGAATGGTCAATGCCCTGGATGCCAATCTTGAAATGTTTTCCGCTGCCGTAAAGACCGGATGGCCCATGGAGGATGCCGATGCTCTGGGAAGCCTGGCATTCTACGCAAGGAGCCTTAAGAAACTTCTGGGTAATGATGTAAAATATCTCAGACCCGGTCAAAAGGGAACAATAAGTGATTTCATAGATCACGTAGATAAGATGGTGGATCCCGAGAAGCTGGGGCACGCGGGTGAAGTCACAGATGAGGGCAGGATGAAGATGCTGGAGGATGCACAGAAGCTTCTGCAGGATCTTCCGGACGAAGCAAAAGAGGATGAATTCAAGGATATGTTCAATGCTGTCTCCGGCAAGATAGATGATGCAGTGGAGCGGGAAGAGAAAGATGTTTACCTTGGCGCCGTAGACGGCAGATGGTATGACATCAAGATGAAGCCCTTTAGCAAGGAGGAGTTTGCAAACCTGAAGAAGCGCACTGCCGAGGCCATGGAGACCGCATCTACCACCCTGCAGGCAAAGTGTCTTACGGGACGGGAGTCAAACGAAAAGGCGGTAACGAGAAATGAGGCCTTAAAGGCATTCAGCAGCCTCCTTGACAAGAACGATTCCACCTTCCACATAAACTCCAGCCAGTTCAAGGAGATAAAGAGCGGACTTAAGAAGGTAACAAGCGGCAAGGGTACATCTCAGGATATGCAGAAGCTTACGAAGGATGTGAAGAACTGGCTCACGGATCCGAAGTATGACCGTATACACAAGCATGAAAAGAACAGCTTCGACAACAAGCGCTTCAACGATATGTTCGCACTCGCCAACGAGCTGGATCCCAAGTGGGCAAAGGAGCAGTTCGGAAAAATGAAGCTCAATCTCCATCACGGAGATACCAAATCTGCATTTAAGGATACAAAGGCTGTCCTTGATCATGAGCACAGGCAGATAGTGGACAAGAACTGTCTCGTAAACAGCGCTGCCCAGAAGGGGAAGGCATGGTATACGGGAAAGGCAGCCATGGATAAGGCGGCAGCAGCTCATGACGGCAAGAACGTGAAGAAGACCAGCCTCAAGGATCTCGAGAGTCAGAGCGGAAAGAAGAGCGCATCGAGCAGCGGTAGGAAAAGGACATCTCAGAAGAACATGTCAAAGAGCGGACCGGGCCATACAATGTAACGGATTTCTAAAGGAGTATAAGAGATGCCTGTATCGGTGGATGATAATACAGCAGTAACGGAGCAGAAAATGACTCCGGAATATGCGACGGCACACCAGAAGGAAAGACTGGACAACAGCCTGTATTCCGTCAGCAGACTTGATGCCTGGCAATACTATAAGCAGGCTCATGAGCTCAGCGATGCCAGACACAATTACCTGCAAAATCAGGTCCGGAGCGTGATCGTTGATAAGCTTGGACAGGAGCGCTACAAGGCGTTTGATGAGCTCAGGATAAAAAAGTCAGACGGAGCAGAGAAGGTTCAGGTGGACCTCCACCATTCCGTGGGGTCAAAGTATGCCCTGAAAGGCGAGGATGTACTTGAGTTCAATATCGCAGGCTCGGGCTATCGCTATCCGCGTATGGAACATAAGGGTATGACTGCCTGGGCAGATACGGACGAATACAGGGATAAGGAGCTCAAGATCCGCTGGTACAACAGGATCAGACCATTTACCTGGCTGCCCGGAGTAAAGACAAAGAGCAGGATCGAGGAGATCAATGCCAACCGTGAGAAGATGAACCGGAGGATAGAGGAGATCTACGGGAAGAGGGCAGACGAAAAGGTCAAAGGCAGGACTCTGAGACATCTCAGAAAGAAGGAAAGCGTAAACGACAGGGGCGCGACCAAGACAAGGTATTATCTGAGAGGACCCCACAAATTCAATATCGGGAAGTATTCCGAGGATCATCTGGAGGAGTATATCCTCGAACTTGGAAAATCCACACTTAAAAACAGGCTTGATAGTATGGAAAAACTGTCGGATGATGCGATCGGCAAAGAGAAGCCCATCCATATCATGATACAGGGCCACAGCCGCGGCGGTGTGGCATCTGTGCTCGGAGCCATGCGGCTGAAGAGGTGGATCGCGGACAACCATCCAAGGCTCCTGGATAAGGTCCGATTTGATCTGATACAGTACGATCCGGTCGCCGGAGGGCCGGAAAATTTCGGATATAATGCCGAGGTCGATCATGATCCCTCAGATAAAAAGCTGGCCGTAAAGGATCCCAGATACATGTCTCTTGGCGGGGATGCCGATACCACGGTCATCTACTCGATGCATACGGATCATCCGGTGTTTTTCACACCGCAGAAGGTGAAGAATCCCAAACGGATGATCATCACCATGGCGGATCACGGAGTCAACCTTAATCAGGTCGATTTCAGCCGGGAGGAAGATGTTTCGCGTATCACATATCTTGCCGAAAAAAACGGAAAGGTAGAGGCTTTCCGCTCTTCGGGGCTTAATGAGCTCGATGAAGGTATTTATTTCTGTGACGACCACAACAATCTGATCAGGCTTAAGAGCCTTGAGGAATTTGATGCCATCGCAAAGCCGCTCCTGAAGGGGGCGCATCTTCAGCAGAGCAGGCACGAGGTGATCAGAAGCTCGGTAGAAGCCTGGTTTTCAGGTCGTGGGAAGCAGAAGGATACAGAGAAGGAAGAGGAGGAGCTGCAGCAAAGTACCGCAAAGGATACGGATAAACAGATAACGGATATAGAAGGCACCGTA
>JAEEGO010000007.1 GCA_016280355.1 Lachnospiraceae bacterium
AACTGTAAATGTGTACTCACCAACCGAATCAGGTGTTCCTGACAATACACCGCTTGAACTAAGAGAGAAATGGGGGATAGTGCCTGATGTTATCTCCCAGCTCAGTGCGCCAGAGCCGCCGGATGCCTCCAGCTGCTGGCTATATGCCTCTCCTACAGTTCCATTTGGCAAAGTTGTTGTTGTTATAGAACAGTTTGCTGCTTTTGCCTCAGTCGTATACCCCAAACTAAACAGCGCACATATAAACCCGATCAGAACTACTCTTGATAATACCTTCATTGTATTTTTCATAATCCTGCTCTCCGAATATCAAAACAGCATCAATTACGTCACAAGCCCTTGAAAACAGAGGCTTTGCACTCACCCGATCATCCAGTCGTACATTTCCATGTACTTGGAGGCGGAAACGTGCCATGAGAAATCTGCCTCCATGTCACGGTCTATGATCTTGTTCCACTCACGCTTCCTGTCGTAGTAGATACGCTCCGCATATCTTATGGCCCCCAGCATCTCATGGGCATTGTAATTGGTGAAAGAGAAGCCGGTGCCCGTGCCCTCATATTCATTGTATGCACTCACGGTATCCTTGAGTCCGCCGGTCTCCCTGATTATCGGTACTGTACCGTATCTGAGAGCCATCAGCTGTGACAGTCCGCAGGGCTCGAAGAGGCTCGGCATAAGGAATGCATCCGAAGAAGCATATATCTTGTGCGACAGCTCCTCTGAATAGTATATGTTCGCAGATACCTTGTCACCGTACTTCCAGTCATAGTATCTGAACATGTTCTCGTATTTGTCCTCACCTGTACCGAGCACTACCAGCTGTACATTATCACGGCAGAGCTCCTCCATCACATAGGCTATGAGGTCAAAGCCCTTCTGTCCGGTCAGACGGCTCACTATGCCTATCATCATGGTCTTGTCGTTCACTGCAAGTCCCAGTTCTTCCTGCAGGGCCAGCTTGTTCTTTACCTTTTCCTTGCGGAAGTTCTTTTTGTTGTATTTACGGGCTATGAACTTGTCTTTCTCGGGATCGAAGGTGTCATAGTCTATACCGTTCACTATGCCCCTGAGGTCATTCGCGCGGGCTCTGAGCAGTCCGTCCAGCTTCTCCCCGTAGAACTCCGTCTTGATCTCCTCGGCATACGTCTCCGACACCGTAGTGATCACATCCGCGAAGACCAGACCTCCCTTCAGCATATTTGCATCCTTATATGCCTCCAGCTTGTCAGGTGCGAAGTAGTAAGCAGGAAGGCCCGACAGTGCCTTTATCGTAGGCACGTCATAATTTCCCTGGAACTTCAGATTGTGGATCGTCATGACGGTCTTGATATCCTTGAAGAAATCCCCGCCTCTGAATGAATCCTTGAGATATACAGGGATGAGACCGGTCTGCCAGTCATGGCAGTGCACGATATCAGGCTTGAAGCCTATCAGCGGCAGAGCGGAAAGCGCCGCCTTGTCAAAGAAGATGAACTTCTCAAGATCATATACGATATCCCCGTAGGGCTTGTCTCCGTTGAAGTAAAACTCGTTGTCTATGAAATAGTATTTGATGCCCTCGTACTCGGCCTCAAGCACACCCACGTACTCGCTCCTGCCGTTGTAGTCCATGTAGAAGTGAGTCAAGTACTTCATCATGTCCTTCTTGTCCTGGTACATGCACATGTACTTCGGCATCATCACACGTACATCAAAATATCTCTTGTCGATACACTGCGGCAGAGAACCTACCACATCAGCCAGACCTCCGGTCTTGATAAAAGGAACACCTTCTGATGCAACAAAAAGAATATTCTTCATGGTCTTACCCCCTGTGCGAGTCGCCGCCTTCCTCTGTGAAAAAGCCGGGTTTGCGCCGCCCTTTATACGTTATGATTGTACGATAACTTAAACGTTTTCGCAAGAGAAAGCATCTCCCTTGCATTCTCTCTTACCGCATCAGTCACAGCCTGTCCCGAAAGCAGACGCGACAGCTCTTCTACGGGCTCTTCGCCCTTAAGCTCGCGGACCGCGGTCTCCGTGGACTGATCGTCCGAAGTCTTCTCTATCACGAAATGATGATCCGCCATCGCCGCTATCTGCGGAAGGTGCGTGATCGCTATGACCTGTCTCCTGCCTGAGAGTACATAG
The DNA here is from genome assembly GCA_016280355.1 of Lachnospiraceae bacterium. GTDB lineage: Bacteria > Bacillota > Clostridia > Lachnospirales > Lachnospiraceae > NK4A144. The sequence continues at coordinate 2,134 of JAEEGO010000007.1, forward strand.
AGTTTCTCGGCCACCTTCTCTGCCGTACGTCCCGATATGCCCGTATCTATCTCATCAAAGATGAGCGTCGGTATATCGTCCGTATCCGCCAGCACGGTCTTTAGCGCGAGCATTATCCTCGAAAGCTCTCCTCCCGAAGCCACATCCTCAAGCGGCTTCATTTCCTCTCCCACGTTGAGAGATATCATAAATGACACAGTATCGTATCCTTCGGATGTGGGGCGGTCCTCAGCCGGATCCACGTTGATCCTAAACTCTACATTGTTGAAGTTCAGATCCGAAAGTGCCTCTTTCATCTGCTCCTGCAGTACCTTTGCAGCTTCCCGTCTCTTTTTCGAAAGTTCCCCACAGGCATCAAGCAGTGCCTTCTCTTCTTTTGCAAGCCTTGCCTTAAGATCTGCGACATACCCGTCATGGTCTTCTATCTTCTTGAGCTCGGCCTGCTTTTGCTCAAGAGAAGCGTAAATATCCTCTATCGTCTTGCCGTACTTGGACTTCAGATGATTGATGAGATCGAGCCTGCTCTCAGTCTCGGCAAACTCTTCTTCCGAGTAATCCATGCTCCTGAGCCTGTCGCCTATATCCAGCGAAAGATCCCCGACAAGCGTCTCAACCTCAGTTATCCTCTCAATAATAGCGTCTGTTTTTTCATCTATGCCCTGTATTCCGCCAAGCTCCGTCGAAGCCTTCCCTATGTAGTCCGAGGCATTGCCGCCGGCGTTTTCCGATAGAGCTCCCAATGCTTCCGACAGGCCCGAGGCTATCCTTCTTGAATTTTTCATCAGACGGTATCTGGCCTCTGTCTCTTCATCCTCTCCGATCTCGAGAGCGGCATCTTCTATCTCCGATACCTCATATCCCAGAAGATCCTGTCTTCTCTTCAGCTCCTCCGGATCAGAGATGTCCGCTTCCAGCTCATCCTTCACCGCCTTGTAGTTTACATAACATGAGTCAACCTTCCCGAGCTCTTTTTCCACGGGCTCTCCAGCAAACCTGTCGAGGATATGGCACAGGTTCTTCTTTGCAAGAAGTCCCATCTGATCCCTCTGTCCATGGATGTCTATCAGGACCGATGCCGCTTTCTTAAGCAGCGAAGCATTCACGGTATTCCCGTTTATCTTCGCGGCGCTCTTGCCGTCCCTGACCTTCCTTGTCATTATCACAAGGCCGTCATCGTCTATGTCCATGTCAAGGGAAGACAGCTCTTCTTTCGCCCGGCTGTCATCCGTATCAAAGACGAGCTCTACCGAAGCCTCTTCTTCTCCGTGCCTTACCACACTTCCGGAAGCCTTGCCTCCAAGCGCCAGCTCCACGGAGCCGATGACGAGCGACTTACCCGCTCCGGTCTCTCCGGTGATCACGTTGAGTCCCTCTCCGAAGGTTATCTCGGCCTCTCTGATGAGGGCCATATTTTTTACTTTTTCGCTTAATAACATCGCTCTGACCTCTCGCCGGCACCCTCATAACAGATCGTACCGGCCGATCCCTAATCTGTGAATTTGTTGTGGAGTACGTTCAGAAAGCTGTCATCATGGAGTCTGATGATGCGTGCGACCTTTCTTGACCTCGTGATCCTCACTCCGCCCTGTGCGGGCAGCATGCACTTCTCACGTCCGTCATAGGATACAGCCGTATCATTCTCTCCCGTTGAAATGAAGATCCTGTCCTCGGCAGACAATACTATCGATCTTGTATTAAGTGTATGAGGACATATGGGTGTGATGATGAAAAGCTTCGAGCCCGGCTCGACTATCGGACCTCCGGCTGACAGCGAGTATGCTGTCGATCCTGTCGGAGTACTGACTATGATACCATCAGCCCTGTAGCTTTTCAAGAACTTTCCGTTCACGGATACATCATAGTTGATGACCCTCATATATCCGCGTCTGTGTACCACGATATCATTGAGCGCCCTGTCCTGGCAGAGCACTTCGCCTTCAGGACTGTCTACTACCTCTCCGGTGATCATCATCCTCTCGTCTTCGGTGTATCTGTCCTGCATCAGGGCATCGAGTGAAGGGACAAGCTCATCCCTCTCCACGTCAGTCAGATATCCCATATGGCCCGTATTGATGCCAAGCAGCGGTATATCGAGCTCCGCGAGGTCCCGTGCTGCCTGTATCATGGTACCGTCCCCTCCGATCACGAGTATGCACTCCGTGTCATCCGGTATTGAGTCGGCTTCGGTGTATATATCATCGACGACCTTTTCGGAGATATGCGTCTTTACCTGACAGCCGCCTTTTTTAAGGTGTTCCTCCACCTTCCTGGCTGTTTCCAGCCCCTTGTCTCTTGTGGGATTGACTACCAAATAAAATCTCTTCATCTGTCAAGCTCCTCATGTGCGGCACTGACTATGGCATCCGTATCATACTCTGCATCCGTTCCTGTCTTCCCGATATGCATCAGATACTCTATATTCCCCTCCGGTCCCTTTACCGGAGAATAAGTAAGTCCCATGATATGAAAGCCGTTGTCCCTCGCGTATCCGAGGCAGGCTTTTATCACATCGGCGTGCACTGCCCTGTCGCGCACCACGCCCTTCTTCCCTACAAGCTCCCTGCCCGCTTCAAACTGCGGTTTGATAAGACAGACCATCTGCGCCTCATCAGAGAGTATGTCCGCTGCCGCCGGCAGTATCTTTGACAAAGATATGAAGGATACGTCCACTGAAGCAAAGTCCGGTCTGTCCGCTATATCCCCTGGTGTGAGATACCTGAAGTTCGTCTTCTCCATGCACACGACTCTCTCGTCCGTGCGAAGGCTCCAGGCCAGCTGTCCGTATCCAACGTCTATGGCATACACCTTTGCCGCGCCGTTCTGAAGCATACAGTCCGTGAAGCCGCCCGTGGAGGCTCCTATATCCATGCAGGTAAGGCCCTCCAGGTCTATGTCAAACTCCTCCATGGCCTTTTCAAGCTTCAGTCCTCCGCGGCTTACGTATTTCAGCTTGCTGCCCCTGTATTCTATGGACACATCCGCTGCAAAGCTGCTCCCGGGCTTGTCTTCTTTCATGCCGTCCACATAGACGCTGCCCTCCATTATCATGGCTTTTGCCTTTTCCC
>JAEEGO010000071.1 GCA_016280355.1 Lachnospiraceae bacterium
ATTCCTTGCCCCCTCCATTGAGAGACCGTCGGACGATGTCTTGTCTCCTTCATTACTATTTCCGACCTCCGCCAGTCCCAGATCTGCCGATGACATACGGAAAAGCCTCATGGTGATACGATTACTCTGAAGATTGTCTGCCCCCGCCTGTATCCCAAGAAGGTTCGCACGAGGCCCAAATTCCGAAGGCTCGTCGGTAGTTATCTTTGTGGGATCAATGATAATAGGTGATGCTACTGTACTGTTTCCAAGTACATCCGTTGCCTTAGCACTCAGTCCTCCTGATGCGATCACCGATCCGGCTCCGCCATTGCTAGCATTTATAAGGTTTCTCACAAAGTTCACGCCGTCAGCTGTGCCATTATTGATATCACTGATCACATCATCATATGTCTTTCCGGCTGGGAGCTTGCTGTTCACAACTTCCTTCAGGGATTTCGCAGGCTCGTTTATCAATCCGGTGAAAATATCATTCATCCCGCTTGCGATCCCTGCTGCAGTGACCGCTCCCGTCCCGCCGGCCGCAAGATACCCCATATAGGCAGCTGCCAGATAGCCGTGCCCGTATACCCTTTCATCTACGGTATGCTGCTTCAGCTTGTCTGAAAGCTGTGCATCGCTTGCACCGTTTTTCACGGCATTCACAAGATAATCATTCCATCCGGTAGTGAAGCCTCCACCCGTAAGCTGTGCAGTGCCCTCGACAAACCATTTGGGATAATCCTCGGCTCCTCCCTCTCTGTACATTCTGGAAGGCGTAGCGGCATCCATCACGGCATGCATCATCTCATGAGCTATCGTAGACTCCAATTCTCCCAGCTTTGACGTATTATTATTCTTTACATCATCCGCCGAGAAGTCGGCACTATCTACTGTCATGGATATACTTGCCAGTGTCTGAGAGGCTGTGTAGAAGTTACCGGATACATATGCCAGTTTCCCGTTCGGACCATCCACATATTTGATATCCAGAGCCATCTTGAGCTTATCGGCATCACTTCCGGTATATCCGTCTATCTGCCCCTTCAGTGAAGGGAATTTCTCAAGGATCTGATTTACCGCATTCGGTACCAACTCTTTGGCGATCTTTTCAGTCAACGCATTTCCGGTGCTTATAGCAGACGCCGACCCACTCCCGGGTGTCTCTGATGTATGGATTATCTTTGAGACGCCGCTCTGATCGAATTCGAATTCATAGCTGTTTGAAGTGACGACATAGGCCTGTGCCGGATGCAGTCCGTATGAAGGGAATAAATGGGTTTCGTTAAACTTGGTATTGGTTGCTACCTGATCGATAGCCTCCTTAAGCTGCTGTATCTCCTGATTGATATCGGATCTGTCCGAAGCAGAGAGCGTGCCGTTGGCGGCCTTGATCACGAGCTCATTGCCACGCTGCAGCATATCGTGCACCTCTGTCAGCGCACCATCCGCTGTCTGCACCATGGATATGCCATCCTGTGCATTCTGTACAGCCTGCGACAGACCCCTTATCTGCTTTCTCATTTTTTCGGATATTGAAAGACCTGCAGCATCATCCGCAGCCCGGTTTATCTTGTATCCTGAAGAAAGCTTTTCGGCTATCCCCTTCTGATCCTTTTCAGTTATTCCGTACATCCTCTGGGCATTCATAGCCGTGAGGTTGTGTGCAACAATGTTCATCGAACCCTCTATATTTTGATATTATCTCAACAATCTACACAATATATCGGATTGTTTGATCATTTTCACAAGACGGGAAACTATACCCTTATGATCTTCAGCTCTCCGAACGCCACCGAGCCTTTGATAACGCACGATACCGCATTGACTTCGTTGTCGGGGTTCATTCCATTGCTTTCACAATGTCCCAGCGAGACGCTGATCTTATTCTCCACTCTCCAGTTTGAAGGGATATAGATATCCATCTCGCCGAATGCCACCTGACAGTTCAGATATACCACTCCTCCTGGTACCTGAGACTTGTCGAAATAAACACTCATCTCTCCGAACTGTGTTGACAGATCTGCTGAACAGAGATTCTGGCTTCTGACATACTTTGTCGAGGATCCGAACCTTGTGGCAAAGTCCACCGTTCCGTTCGCAGTCTCGTTATAGTTTTCGCTGAAGCTTTCATGTATCCCGCCGGAAGTGCTGCCTTCACCACTTTTGACGAATCTGTGACAGCCTCCGTGACGTGGGAACATCATGTAAAACGCGATCGTGATGAGCAGCGCTGCGACAAGAACGACCCAAGGAGTGATGGCTGTGATGCCGAGCGGCTTGTCAAATATTATAAGTATCACTGCGATCGGTATGAATATCCCCGCATACCAGCGGTCAGCGATGCTTTTGATGATGACAAGTACCATGCCCACCGCTATGAAGAGTCCGAACAGGCTTATCTCCGCGAAGGCCGCCGGCAGGTTAAATACATTAAGCTTCCACAGTACCAGACACACTGCCATCGCAATAAGCAGCAGTCCTCCCATTATATTTCTGTTTCTGTTGTTCATGATTTCGTATCTCCTTTTATGGTGTGATCACTTCTTTTAATGTCCTGTAATAATTCCTTGAGCAATATACTGTCTTATAGGTTCC
>JAEEGO010000072.1 GCA_016280355.1 Lachnospiraceae bacterium
ACATCCGAAGGGACCTCGTCTATGATCTCCCTCAGTTCTCCCGCAGTGTCTGTGTCTATCCTTCCGGATATCATCAATGTCAGTTCTTTTCCGGCGCCCTCTTTTTTATCTACTGTCATGTCTTCCTCCTATGGCATCAGGTATCCGTTCCAACAGGTCGCATATTCCGTGATACGTGGATAAACATATATTAATATCGCAAATGATACAAGCCATATCGTCGTAAAAACAATCATCCTCTTCATTCCCCGTAAAGTTACAACGTGGAAATGCAGATATCTGTCGTTCAGCACTATGATGCCGTTTGTCGCGATCAGTACGAACACTGCATAAAGAGTCGGTATCACCCAGCCAGGCATATACTCCTCCCATATCGCGAGCATAATTGTCATCAGAGGTATGATCAGCATATAGCTCACGCAGTAGTATTGGTTGATATTTCTTGAAAGATGCTCTGTCACAGCCTTTGCCCGCTCTCCGAGCCTGTCCGATATAAGACAGAACACCGCCAGCAGCACTATCGCCACCATGACGTTAGCCAGCGCATCGGTTCCTTGATTCAGTATATACTGCTCATCGCTGTTAAACTCCGGGTAAAAAGGTATGGCCACATTTATCCTTATCGCATAGTAGACTGTGATCGCGGGAACCCCCACCATCAGCACCCTGCGCGCCGCTGCCTTCCTGTCTTTTATATCCGGATAGATGCCGCCTATCCAGTACCCTATGGCAACAAAGACGAAATATGCCGACAGCGAGAAATAAGACTCTGCATCCGTCACCATGAAGAATCCCATAAGCTGGCTCACAAGGAAGTTTGAAGGCGGCTCGACGGTAAGATAGAGCACGTAGTTCAGGATGTTCATGGCGAGTGCGATCACCACCATCCACCTGTCGGAGACATGTGCTTTCTTCAGAAGTGCCACAAAGAGAAATGCCAGACCCGCAAAAGTCAGGATATCAGCCTCGAATACCAGCATGACATTCGAAAGGAAATATGATCTCCCTGTCATCACATACCCGATATAAGCCGGGAGCGCACTTCTCATGATGTTCAGCAACTGTCCCACAGTGAGCAGCTCGAAACCTCTCACGGCGTATTCTTTAGGCTCCTGATGTCTGGTGAGGCGCATCCCTATCCCCATGCACAGCATAAATGACGCCGCGCCCAGGAAGGTGCTCGACAGATCGAAGAATACATACGGTCCACCCGGGTCTGCCGCAAGCTCCTCATATACATGGTTAAAGATCATACATACGATGCACAGTGCCTTCAGCATATCCACTTCTATATATCTGACTTTTTTCAACTCAATCCTCCGTATATAACGCAAAACATTCCTGCACCTTTAAGGTGCAGGAATGTCTTCCGGTTTTTTATTTAATACCTGTCGTATCTTTCGTCTCTTCTCTTCTGCTCCGCTCTCGCCTTTCTTCTCATCCTGCGCATCTTTGCCTGATGCATGATCAGTATGCAGAAGCATGTGATAGCCACACCGAGTGCTATGATCGATCCTGCAGCCAGCCACTTGACCAGATCTCTTGATGATGCCATCTCTTCCGCTATGGCATATGATGAGAAGCGATCCGTACGGAAGGTGATGGTCTTGGGATCATCATCCAGATCCGGCAGTACGGTCAGCTCACCGTTATGTACTCTGAGCACAGAGTACTTCCTGTTCTTCTTGTAAATGTTATCCGGCACTTCGATGATCACCTCCATAGGCTCGGGAAGCGATTCGATCCTTTCCGTGTTACCGTTCAGGGTCTTCATCATTGTGATGTCAAAGTACTGGAGCGGCTTATTACCTACCGCATTCCTCATGATCTTCTTTGTAGGCTCGTCCACGTCAGCCTGCTTCGTGACGCTTACTGCTACGTTACCTACTGCACCGTCCACTATGGCAACAAGCTCGTCCGGTGTGAGCATCTTGTCTACCACGACATCAAGGTTGGGCAGGCTCGGATTGATATCATCGTCCGATGCCATCATTATCTCCTCCGGAGTCATGTTGGCATAATCTATACCGTGCTTGTTGATCGGCTCCATGGTATTGTCTACAGCCGAGTCAAATGTTCCTACGGTAAATGAAGCATCCAGTATGGGCAGACCGTTTCCTACTGCAGCCATCTCCCTTGCCTCACGACGGGACACTCCCATCATCTGTGTTACAGGCGTGGGCACATCATCCTCATCCTCTTCTGCCTCTATGCCAAGCTCTTCATCTGTAGGTATATTTATGCTGTCGAGGTCCGGCATCTCTTCTACGAACTCGTCTCCGCTTCCGCCGGATACAGCATCCTCAAGCTTGACTGTTGACTGAGGTGTGGCCGTATTGGCCTCGGTCTTTGTTTTCTTCTCGACCTTTTTATCCGACACCTCCTGTCCGGCTGCTACGGCATTTGCTTTACCTGCATCTGTCATCAGGAAAGCTGCCGCTATGGTATGGTTGCCCTGTACATTTGAGAAAGTATAGCTGTTTACGGGGCCTACCTGTATACCGTCTACAGCTACCGCAAGTATAGCGTAGCCTGACTTGGGTGTGATCTTGTATGTAACACTTGATCCCTGAGCCACCGACCTCACTCCTGCGGGACTTATCGATCCTCCTGTTGTAGCCACACCGGAAGATATCTCATATGTAGACACTCCGGTCTTCATGAATATTGCCGTACAGGTATAGTCAGACTCCAGTTTGTCTATCTTTACGGTAGCATCCCTGTTGACTATCTGACCGTTTATCTCCCAGCCCACGAATGTATAGCCGGATGCCGGAACTGCCTTTGCCACTGTTCCCTGATTGATGGCAAACGTACCTCCTCCGGACACCGTTCCGCCCTCTGCGGGAGACGCATACAGTGTAAGCGTGTGAGATGTCTTTTCAAATATGGCAGTGATCTTTCTGTCTTCCTTCAGATCCTTCAGTTTAAGTGAAGCATCCCGGCTTATGATCTTGCCGTCTTCCTTCCAGCCGGTAAATACATATCCGCTGTATGCTTTTGCCGATATGGTGGTACTGTCTCCGTATGTGATCTTGCCGCCGCCGGCTACCGTACCGCCGTCATCCGTATTTCTTCTCAGATCTACAGTTACGTAATTTCTCTCAAATCTTGCTGCAACGCTCAGATTTGACTGTACATTCGATATTGTATAGTTCGTTGCTGTGGATACTGTCCTGCCGTTCTGTACCCATCCGGCAAAGTAATAGTTCTTGTTTGGTATTGCCGACAGTGTCACAGATCCGCCCTGTGTCACGGCACCGCCGCCGGTCACCGATCCGCCGTATGAGGGATCCGCATATGCACTTACGTTATATCCGCCCTTCTGAGTCGATACTGTGGCAACTCCCTTTTTCGAAGTATCTGCCATGGCTACAGCGTAGACCTTTATCTCCTGTGATGTCTCATCACTTGAGATATTGAGGGTTCCGTCGCTGCCTATCATGGTCTTGGCAGATTTCTGTCCCTGTATTCCCCACTTCACATCCTGACTGATCTGTCCGGTACCTTTTACCTCAGCCGTGAATGTTACTTCATTTCCTACAGCGAGCGTTATCTTGGCGGGGCTTACTATAACGTTATCCACTACTGCAGGCTTATCAGATACTGTACCCTGCAGGGCTACCTTTACTCCCTTCATGAAAGTGGGATCCTTTACAGCATCCGTTACCATGAATGATCCCTTATATGTTCCGGGTTCCAGTGCAGATGACATCGTCACATTGAACTTTACGGTCTGTCCGGGATCGAGCTCCGTCTTTGCCTCTGCCATGGTGCAGGTGAAGGCTTTGTTCGGATCGCTTTCAGCGTACTTCAGCGTAACTTTTGTAGTGCCGGTATTCGTGATGTTCACGGTCTCGGTACCTCTCTGAGCTCCGGGTACATCCTTTCCGAAGTCTATCTTCTGGACGCTTGCCGTAAGGACGAATATATCCGTACCACCGGAAGCGTTGCCTGAAGTCGTACCTGCCATCTTGTTCCTTAACTGCTCGCTCTTCTTAGCCTCTTCTTCGGAGCGCTTCAGCACCTCCTTTGCCGCAGCATCTGCCGCAGCCTTCTGCTGAGCTTCCTGAGCAGCCTTGGCCTGTTCAGCCTCATATGCTTCCTTGCGGGCCTGTTCCTGCCTTTCGGCTTCCTCCCTTGCCTGTCTTTCTGCCTCCTTCGAAGCAGCTTCAGATGCAGCTTTGGATGCCTCTGCTTCTCTTGACGCCGCATCATCATCGTCGTCGTCAAAGTCATCAAAGTCATCATCATCGAAATCAGCCATCTCCTGATCTGACGGCTCCGCTGCCATGACTACCCTCAGTACATGGATATTCTGTACGAATACCGTGAGCGAAAGTATGATAGCCAGTATCAGCGATACTTTCTTTTTCATCTTCATAAATGGTCCTCCTGCTGTTTTTTCAACATATTCAAGTATACATAGGTATACGATTGAATATCAGAACTGGCAGATATAAGTTATGTAACCTGCCATTCGGCAAATATAGCACATCCTTCAGGTTATTTCAACTATATATTGTGTTTTTTGGATTTGGTTCAGATCATGCCTTTTAATGGCACGTTCAGATCTTCTGCTCCGGGAACGGTAAAGAAACCGTCCTTTATTATGATGTGTCTGTTTCCTTTATCATCCACACTCGCTATCTCTCCAAGCTCTTCATACGGTATGGTGATATCGGTATGACAGTTATAATAAGCTTTTACAGGATCACTCTTCCTGTATTCAAGCGTATGTTCATTATCCTTCGCTATAAGCTCACGGCCGTCCGGATTGTATGTATGTATCTCTTCTTCTCTTGAATAGCAGGTATCCCCCACTGCAAAGTGCGGCCCGGTCTTTTCGGCTATCAATATAGGAAGCTTATCAAATATGCCGTACTTCTTTGCCATTACATAAGCAGTTGAATTGGTACCTATGGCAAACTCTCCCATGGGAAGCGTCTTGTGATGGTGCAGGATGTTTTCTTCTATATACTTCCTGTTTTCATCCACGGTATCAAAGTTACTGCATGAATAGTCCGTGACATATCCGTCTTCAAAAGTCAGCTTCAGCTCCCTGAAGACCAGCCCGTTAATATAGACCTGCGACACATGGAGCAGCCCGTTCGTCCCCTTCAGTACAGGAGTAGTGAACACCTCACCTACAGGTATGTTAACATCCGCCACGCAGTTCTCGAACACAGTCTGTTTGGTTATGTCAACCACATTTGCAAGGCTTATCCTGAGATCCGTAAGGTTGCCGCCTTTTCCTTTTATTTCAACATTTTCTCCTTTTTCAAGCTCCTCAATAATGCATTGCTGCATCCTCTGATAGCTCTCATACGGGAGTGTGTTTATGTTAACCGTCTCTTTGAAGATCTTTTCAAAGTCCCGTCCTATCTCAGGTACCGGATATGAGATGATGGTAAAGGATCGCTCCTCCGGATCTATGTACTCATTCTGTATCTCGGTATATCTCGCCCGGCTTTCCGTCTTGAGTCTGCGTTGCTCATCCGTAAAGCTCCAGCTCTCGTCATGGTTTACCGGATCGAAATCCTTTGTACCGAAGCGCTCCATAACAGCCGGGCCTCCGAAGACAGCCGCGAGCTCCTTTACCTCTTCAAAGGTATTTCTTGCGACCTCCAGCTTGCGCTCTGTAAAGGCCTTATCCAGAAACAGGGCATCGTCCTCTCTGTGATCATAATCCATCTGCTCATTCACGGGATCTCCGCAGTATCCGATACGTGTCAGCCCGCCTCTGACTGCAGCATGCAGCGGCCTCCTGTATATCGTTACATCAAGGCCTGCCTCCCTGAAGCTTTCCACCGAGGCTTTTACAAGCCTTTCAAAGCCCAGATTATATCGTATGTTCACTGTCTTCTTTTTGGAAATGTCCTTGCCGGTAGTCTCAAAGCCCTTTATATATCCGCCCGTAAAGGTCTTTGCCATGGCACGGATGTCTTCTTCGGGAAGTGACGACATGAATGAAGCCAGTCTTCTGGTATCATCATTCACATATTCTCCGAATAGATCCAGATAAGCCGGATCTGAAAGGTCTGCCTCCATGATGATCCGCTTTGCAAAGTCTCTTGAAGGATCCACGAGATCCCTTATCCTGTCAGCGACTGTCACATCCGTATAGTCGGTTATGAAATTCCTGATGACAGGGCGGATGATATCCGCCATGGTTTCCGGCACAGGTCTCGCCGAAGACTCCGCATCGGCATCCGCTTCTGTTTCGGCAAGAAATGCCGTATAGACTTCAAGGAACAGCTCGCACAGTATCGTCCTGTCCTCGAGTCTGAGATCCCCCTCTGCACGAAGAGGTATTATCGATGTCAGCTCATAAGAAAGAAAAGAAAGGAGCCTTCCCATTTCCTTTCCGAATACCTTGGCAGCATAGACGGGATTCGTATAGGAGCTGTCGTATCTTTCCGGCATCAGATCCTCATATGAACCGTCCAGCAGGAACTTAGCTTCTTTTCTGAAGTATTCTCCGTAAGGATCTGCAAGCAGCTGTTCTTCCTTCAGGGAAATCAGCCTGTATCCTGCCAGATCATATCTTTCTTTCAGGAGTTCATATTCCGGCGAAGCCGACATAGATTATACCTCCCCAGCAGAGTACGGCGATCACGGCGATCGCAAATCCAAGCCTCGGCAGTATCGGGAAGACGTCGCTCTCTCCGAGAGCCGTGCTACCCAATGCTATACCTACGAAGCCGAAGACCATGGCCAGAAAGCCCGCCGCTCCCATGCGGGATGCGTTTTCAGCTTTATTCGCCACAGTCAGGCTCACGGCCAGAAAGAAAGAAACTAACGACATCATACCGAATATGAGTGCCATCAGTCCCTTCGTGGAGTGTTTGTTACTTGTAAATCTGTATTTCTTCTCAAACATATGTCACAGACTTATTTTGCACCGTACTGTGCATAATAAGCATCTATCGCAGCCTTGAGTGTATCATCTATTATCTTCCTGCCACCGACCTCGTGCGATGTCAGGTATTCCGTCACTTCACTCATGGTGACGATAGCCTTTGTCGGAAAGCCGTAAGTATCCGATATCTCGCATAGAGCTGACTTTTCGCCCTCTCCTCTTTCCTGCCTGTCGACAGATACGCACATGCCGACCACCTCGACATTGCCCTGCGCCTGAAGTATCGGCAGAGTTTCTCTTATGGAGGTTCCGGCAGTTGTCACATCCTCTATGATAACGACCCTGTCGCCGTCATTTATGGGGCCTCCCAGGAGTATCCCTTTGTCGCCGTGATCCTTTACCTCTTTCCTGTTGCTGCAGTAACGGATCTCTGCCCCGGATTCTTCCGACAGAGCTATTGTAGTCGCTACGGAGAGCGGTATCCCTTTGTACGCCGGTCCGAAAAGCACATCAAAGTCTGTCCCGAAAGCATCGGCTATAGCCTTTGCATAGTACCTGCCAAGCCTCTGCAGCTGTCCGCCCGTGCGGTAATATCCGGTATTCACAAAGAACGGCGTCTTCCTTCCGCTCTTCGTCGTGAAGTCTCCGAACTTGAGCACCTCACACTCCAGCATGAACTCTATAAATTCTTCCTTATATCTCTCCATGTCTCAACACCCTCTTGAAAAAACCCTTATAACGCTCCGTTTATATCCTCTATCATATCCTTTACCGCTTCTCTCGAAGCATCGGCAAAGTGCTTTTCATCATATTTATCCTTATACGGATCCTTCGTATAAGCAGCGATTATACCGCGGCTTGAATTGACGATTGCCCCGAGTCCGTCCTTATTGAAGAATGCCTTCAGATCCTCAGCTTTGCCACCCTGTGCACCGTAGCCCGGTACCAGGATATATGTATGGGGCATCAGCTTTCTTGCGATCTCACCCTGCTCGGGATAGGTCGCTCCCACCACTGCGCCTACATTGCTGTAGGAGCCGTCCATGGATCCTTCTCCCCATTCCTTTACCTTATCGGCCACATGCTCATAGAGCGGTCTGCCGTCCATCAGCCTGTCCTGGAATTCTCCGCTTGAAGGATTGGATGTCTTCACCAGTACGAAGATACCCCTGTCACATCTGTTGCATACATCCACAAAGGGCTTCACCCCATCCGTTCCGAGATATGGATTAACCGTTGCAAAGTCCTCGTCAAACGGCCTGCAGGATGTCTCGCCTACCTTTATCTCCCCGAGATGGGCTATGGCGTAAGACTCGGAGGTCGAGCCTATATCTCCCCTCTTCACATCTCCTATGACTATAAGTCCCTTCTCATGGCAGTAGTCCACAGTCTCTTTGTACGCCTGAAGTCCGGGGATCCCGAACTGCTCATACATCGCTATCTGCGGCTTCACTGCAGGTATCAGATCATATGTTGCATCCACTATCGCCTTGTTGAAAGCAAGTATCGCATCTGCTGCAGCTTCAAGGGTCTCCCCCTTTTCCTCGATCGCTCTCTGCTTCAGATACTCCGGTACAAACTTCAGATTGGGATCCAGTCCCACCACTATGGGCGCATTCTTTTCGGTTATCTTATCGATCAGTTTTGATATCATAGGTTCTCCTGTCCGCAAACTCCTGTGTCTTGCCGTCGTTCCAGTTCTGCACCGGCCTGTAATAGCCCGTGATCCTGGAGTATACTTCACATGTCTTTCCGCACTGAGGGCATACACGCTGTTCTCCTGCCAGATATCCGTGCTCCGGGCATACGGAATATGTCGGAGTGATCGTATAGTAGGGCAGCTTGTAATTATCCGATATGGTCTTCACAAGCTCTGCCGCAGCCTTCCAGTCCGGCAGCTTCTCTCCGAGGAAAGCATGGAAGACGGTTCCCGATGTATATAACGTCTGCAGCTCGTCCTCTTTATCCAGAGCTTCAAAGATATCCTCGGTATATCCTACCGGCATATGTGATGAATTCGTATAGTAAGGTGTCTCACCCGGCTCGCCCGCCGTGATGATGTTCGGATACTTGATCCTGTCATGCTTTGCCAGTCTGAAGGCCGTACTCTCGGCAGGTGTTGCTTCGAGGTTGTACAGATCCCCGTACTGCTCCTGATAGCCTATGAGTCTCTCCCTCATATGCTTCAGCACCTTTCTGGTGAAAGCCAGCGACTCCTCATGTGTCAGATCCTTACCTATCCAGTTCGCATTAAGGCAGGCTTCATTCATTCCCACAAGACCTATGGTGGAGAAGTGGTTCCTGAAGGATCCCAGATACCTCTTTGTATACGGATAGAGCCCCTCGTCAAGAAGCTTGGAAACCAGATTGCGCTTTATCTTGAGCGATCTCGCCGAGAGATCCATGAGCCTGTCAAGCCTCGTGAAGAAGTCTTCTTCATTCATCGAAAGATAAGCAAGTCTCGGCATATTCAGTGTCACAACGCCTATTGAGCCCGTCGACTCTCCCGATCCGAAGAAGCCTCCGCTCTTCTTGCGCAGTTCCCTGAGATCCAGCCTCAGCCTGCAGCACATCGATCTCACATCGGAAGGCTGCATGTCCGAATTCACGTAGTTTGAGAAGTAGGGCGTGCCGTACTTGCTGGTCATCTCAAAGAGCAGCCTGTTGTTTTCGGTCTCGGACCAGTCAAAGTCTTTGGTTATGGAGTAAGTAGGTATCGGATACTGGAATCCTCTGCCGTCCGCATCGCCTTCTATCATCGTCTCGATGAAGGCACGGTTTATCATATCCATTTCCTTCTTGCAGTCTTTATAACGGTATTCCTGCGGCTTGCCGCCTACTATCGCAGGCATCTCAGCCAGATCGTCCGGTACCGTCCAGTCCAGCGTGATATTTGTAAAGGGTGCCTGTGTCCCCCATCTTGAGGGTGTGTTCACTCCGAAGATAAAGGATTCTATACACTGCTTCACTTCTCTGTATGAGAGATTGTCTGCCCTTACGAAAGGAGCAAGATATGTGTCAAATGATGAGAAGGCCTGTGCTCCCGCCCATTCATTCTGCATTATGCCGAGGAAGTTGACCATCTGGTTGCAAAGCACGGACAGATGCTTTGCGGGCGAAGAAGAGATCTTGCCTTTTATCCCTCCGAGTCCCTCCTGGATCAGCTGCATGAGCGACCATCCCGCACAGTATCCCGTGAGCATCGACAGATCATGTATATGGATATCGCAGTCCCTGTGAGCGTTCGCGATCTCCTGATCATATATCTCAGACAGCCAGTAATTCGCCGTCACCGCACCGGAATTGGAGAGGATCAGTCCTCCCACGGAATAAGTGATCGTCGAGTTTTCCTTCACTCTCCAGTCTTCATTGTGCACGTATGAATTCACCACGTCCTTGTAATTAAGGATCGCGGAGTTCATGTTCCTCACATTCTCGCGCTGCTTCCTGTAGAGGATATATGCCTTGGCCACCTCCGTGAAGCCTGCCTGGTTCAGCACCTTCTCGACTGAATCCTGTATGTCCTCGACGCCTATGGCATCGTTCACTATCTTATCTTCAAAGTCAGCTGTGACACGCAGAGCCAGCAGATCTATGATATCGCTGTTGTACTGCTTCTCACACGCAACAAAAGCCTTTATAATGGCATCGTTTATCTTTGAGATATCAAAATCCGTTTTCTTACCGTCTCTTTTTAATACATAAAACATATGGTCTTTACCTCGTGGAAAGAAATTCGTGTTCCCTTTGTGCTTCCTGATCGTCAGGATATTTTTCCATGTAGTCCTCCATCAGGTTCCTCGCCTTGTTGAAGTCACCCATGTATTCATATGCCGCGACCTGATTGAAACGCAGCGACTGGTCCATGGCGGGATCCCCCGTCTCCAGTCCTTTGCTGAATGCATCCATAGCCGCAGGATAGTCTTCCAGATTCATCAGACACAGTCCCAGCTGGTTCAGCACCTGTGCATTACCCGGGTCTGTCTCCAGATACTCCCTGTAGAGCGATACCGCATAGTTCATATCCCCAAGGGCCTCATACGTCCTGCCCAGATACAGAGTAGCCTGGGAATCAGTGCCTTCGGTAACGGCAGCCTCCAGACTCTGCTTCGCCTTGTCATACTCTCCCATACAGTAGTACAGTCGCCCTTTCTGGAAGTATGACAGCTTCGTATTGAGCTCCATGGCGTTCTTCAGATACCGCTGTCCGTCATCCGAGAGCCCCGCTTCCGACAGAGCCTCATATATCTGGATATACAGATCGGGATCATCCGGTGAGATACGTATCGCCTTGTCAAAATCCGATTTGGCGTTGTCATTGTCCTGAAGAGTCAGATAAGTCCTGCCTCTCAGATAGTACGCATCCGCTTCTTTGGGATAGAGTGCGAGTATGGCTGAATAAGTGGCATTGGCATCCTTTACTCTTCCCTGTCTGTATTGGGATACCGCCAGATAGTAAGATGTGTCCAGATCCATTTCACGGACATAGCCTTTATTGGCCGACAGTGAATCAACGAACTCCGTCTCAGCCGCTTCATAGTCGGACATTCCCATATCCGCTATACCTCTGGATCTGTGAATGAGCCTCATATCCTCACCTGAGTTTTCGGCCACTTCCAGTGTCTCCAGTGCCTTGGCATATTCACCGTTCTCTATCAGTGCATCGGCCTGATCAATGAACTCACGTTTACTGCTGCAGGCCGTCAGCAGCATAACGATCGCACAGATAAAAGCCGCAGCTGACTTCCTATGCGCCTGCGCCATATATCCTGTAGCAGTCCTTACCTGCTTCTTTCGCCTCATACAGAGCATCATCCGCCGCTCTGAACAGGCTGTCATAGTCCTCTCCGTCCTTCGCAAAGAAAGCGATACCTATGGAACAGCTTATATGGACACTCTCATTCCCGCTCTTCACATCGCTCCTTATCTTGTCGTTGAGGCGTTTCGCCCTCTCCGTCACTACATCCTGCGTGGTATGGCTCATGAGTACCATGAACTCATCTCCGCCCATCCTGCCTATATAATCCGTATCCCTGAAGACGTTCTTTATGTTGTCGGCCACAAACCTTATGGTATCATCGCCTACGCCGTGTCCCAGAGTATCATTCACTGATTTGAAATTATCGGTATCTATCATGAACAGTGCATGACAGTCATTAAAATCGCTTTTTGAAAGCTGTGCCGCCACGGACAGCTGCATAGCGGTCTTGTTCATGAGTCCGGTCATGCCGTCTCTTTCAGCTTCAGTCCTAAGTCTCTCCTGCTCCAGCTTCTCCTCGGTGATATCCTTCGCGGATCCCACTATCCTTATGATGCGGTCATTCTTGTCAAATGAAGCGTAGTTCAGCCTGTACCATGCGTATCTGCCGTCACTGTCAGGCATCCTGTACTCCACCGCACCCTTGCCGGGATTTTTCATGGCCGATTCGAATACGGACTCTACCACATCCACGTCGTCGTCATGGATGATCTCATACACATGACCGCTCTTAAAGGCATGCTCCACATTCTTCCAGTGCCTGATGCCCTTATTATCCTTCATTGATACGGACAGGGTATCCGAGTCCACATCATAGTCCAGCTCGATATTGTCTATGGCTTCTTCTATGAGCTTGAACCTCTCGGTCTCCATATAGAGCTGTTCGTTCATGGACTGCAGCTGGTTCTGTATCGCTTTCTGTTCCGTGATATCCGTGAGTATGCAGAAGAAAGTCCTGCTCCCGTCATCATGTCTTATCAGGGTAGCCCTGTGGCTCAGCCACTGGATCTCATCCACCATATTGAGCACCCTGTAGGTGAGCTCCACCTGATCAAAGAACTGTATCTGTGCATCTACGAAGTCCCTGATCCTCTTCCTGTCATCCTTCATGACAAAGAGACTGAAGCTGTCCATATAATGTCTTCTGAATTCAGCCTCCTCGCAGCCGAATATGTTCAGCAGACCTTCATTCACGTACAGGATCTTGCCCGTATCCGCATCATATGTCATGATGCCTCCCGGCATGTTCCTGTGCAGGATCTCAAGTTCGGTCCTTGCATCTTTCAGCTGGACCTTCAAAGCCATCATCTGTGCTTCGAGGTCATCATTCTTAGGCTCCGAGGACCTGCTGTTGTTCCGTCCCCCGAGGTTCAGTGCTTCACTTATGAGTTCTGCTTCTCTGTTTGTGATATTTCCTGAAACCGGTTCTGACATTTATCAAAATGCCTTTCTGTATGTTTTGTGCAAAGCGAAGCTTCGCAAATCTTAATTTTACCTGTTTTTACCTGCAGGCGCAAGTATTTGCCCGTCTTCCTCAGCTCTCCTCCAGGGTGCTCAGCTGAAGTGCACGGTCGGATTCCGTCAGCGAATCTATTATCTCCTTCAGGTCTCCGTTCATGACATCGTCTATCCTGTACAGAGTCAGATGTATTCTGTGATCCGTGACCCTTCCCTGAGGGAAGTTGTATGTCCTGATCTTTTCGGATCTGTCGCCCGTGCCTATCTGACTGCGTCTTGCCGCCGACTCTTCATCCTGCTTCTTCTGCAGCTCCAGATCGTAGAGCTTGGACCTCAGCAGGGCAAACGCCTTATTCTTGTTCTGCAGCTGTGATTTCTCCGTCTGCGAATAAATGACTATGCCGGTGGGATAGTGTGTGAGCCTTACCGCGGAGTCCGTGGTATTGACGCACTGACCGCCGTTTCCCGACGCCCTCATCACGTCTATCCTGATATCCTTCTCGTCTATCTGTACGTCCACTTCTTCCGCCTCCGGCATCACGGCCACTGTTGCGGTGGAAGTATGTATACGACCGCCCGACTCCGTCTCCGGCACTCTCTGTACCCTGTGCACTCCGGACTCGTATTTCAGCACAGAGTATGCTCCGGTACCTTTTACCATGAAGGCCACATTTTTCATGCCGCCTATGCCTGTCTCCTCATACTCCATCAGCTCCACGCTCCAGCCTCTTGACTCGATATAATGCGTGTACATCCTGTAAAGATCCGATGCAAAGAGAGCCGCTTCATCTCCTCCCGCTCCGGGACGTATCTCCATGATCACGTTCCTGTCATCATTCACATCCTTCGGCAAAAGCAGCAGTCTCAGATTCTGCGTAAGCTCCGGCTGCCTGTCCTTTGCCTCGGAAAGCTCCGCCCGTGCGAGCTCCTTCATCTCGGGATCCGATTCCTCATCTATGAGAAGCAGCGCGTCTTCTATTGCCTGCTCGTTATCCTTGTATGCCTTATATGCCTCCACCACCGGTGTCAGGGAAGCCTGTTCCTTCATGAGCTCCATGTATTTATTACTGTCGGACGCGGCTCCGGGCTCCGAGATCCGTCTCATCAGCTCATCATATTTCAAGACTATGTTTTCTACGTTTTCGAACATATCACTACCCTTCCGTTTCCCGAATAATCCTTCAGGATCTTTATATCCCGAAATCCCTGTCTTTCAAGGAGGCCCGTCACATCCTCCCCCTGATCGTATCCGATCTCGAGGAAGAGCTTGCCTCCACGTTTCAGGTGTGCTCCCGCTTCCTCCGCTATTATCCTGTAGAATCTTAATCCGTCGGCTCCACCGTCGAGCGCCTGCATGGGATCATGATCCCTCACTTCACTCATCAGGTTATCTATGACATCCGTCCTGATGTACGGAGGATTTGATACAATGTAGTCAAATTCTCCTGTGACCGCCTCGAACATATCGGATCTGATCCACTTTATCGAGTTATGTAAACCGCATCCCTCTGATGACTTTTCCGTTCGTGTGTTGAAAACCAGACTTTCATTTTTCCTTGCGATCTCAAGCGCAGCCTCGGAAATATCGGTTCCGGTACCATCTACATCATTTTTGTATCGCATCAGCGATATAAGGATGCACCCCGATCCGGTACAGACATCCAGAACGGATGACCCGTCTCCGACCTCTCTCATCATCTCTTCGACCAGAAACTCGGTATCCAGTCTCGGGATCAGTACATTTCTATCTACATAAAACTCCAGTCCCATGAAGTCGGCCCTGCCGGTGATATGCTGCACAGGGACACGTGCACTTCTCTTTTCAAGGAGCAGACTGTATGTATCCGTCTCACGCTCCGAAGCCTCTTCCTCGCCTCTTACTATCAGGGCTCCGCGTCCCAGCCCCGTCACATGCTCAAATAATATCCCGGCATCGATCGCGGCATCCGTGATCCCTGCTTCTTTAAGCGTTCGCTTCCCCTCTTCGAGCAGTTCCCTGTATATCATATCCGGTCAGTCAGCCTTCTCCTGATCCTTCTGTTTTCCGTCTCCGAAGTTCTCCTCAAGAAAACCTCTCCAGTCAAAGACTTCCTCCACGGAACGTATCCCGACCTCTATCATCTCGTCGTCAGGCTCTCTTGTGGTCAGCTTCTGCAGCCAGAGTCCCGGCTTGCTCACAAGTCCCACCACGGGATTTACCGACCTTCCCGCAAGTCTTATGAACTCATAGGACACCCCGGCTATCAGCGGTATCAGGACTATCCTCATGATCACCTTCATCACCCTGTCATCAGTCTGGATGAAAGCAAAGAAAATGATGGATATGACCATCACATAGAGCAGAAAGCTGGTGCCGCATCTTCTGTGTTCGCGGCTTGCCTTTCTTACATTATCGACATTCAGCGGGAGACCTGCCTCTATGCAGTTTATGCATTTATGCTCGGCCCCGTGGTACATGAATACCCGTCTTATATCCTCCATACGGCTTATCAGCAGTATGTAGCCTATGAAGATCAGCATCCTTATCACACCCTCTGCGAGCGAGAGTACCACACCCTCTCCCACGAGCGGTCTGAATATAAGGCTCGCATAGTACGGCAGCACCATGAAGAGTCCGAGAGCCAGTATTATGGCCACGACGGTTATCACCGCGGAAAGCAGTGTTTCCGAGGCTTTCTTTTTCTTTTCTTTTACCTCACCGTCTTCCCCTTCGGCACTGTCCTTTTCCTCTCCCTGGATATAGATATCCGATGAATAGTTCAGAGTGGTAAGTCCCAGTACCAGCGAATCAATGAACGAGAGCACTCCGCGAAGCACCGGTATGCTGTATACCGTTTTATTCGGGATGATCCCCTTATACTCAGCCTTTTTTACCGCTATCGTCCCGTCAGGCTTTCTCACGGCAACGGCGTAGTCGTCCTTGTTCCTCATCATGACGCCTTCCATAACGGCCTGACCGCCTATGCCGCTGTATACTTCACCTGTTACGGGGCATGTTTCATTCTTCATCATCTGTCCTCTTGATTTAAAATAAAAAGACACCGTCATTATCGCATGGAAAATGACGGTGCCAGAAATAAGCTAGTTCTTTGAAGAATACTTCTTGTTGAACTTCTCGATACGTCCGTCTGCACGTGCAGCCTTCTGCTGACCTGTGTAGAACTGGTGGCACTTGGAGCACACCTCGACCTTGATCTCCGGCAGTGTAGAACCTACCGTAAAAGTATTGCCGCAGTGGCAAGTGACTGTTGCCTGATGATACTCAGGATGGATATCTGCTTTCATTGTCTTGTCCTTTCTGTGAACCGTAGGTTTCCGACCTGCGGCTGCTTTTTCCTTCTTTACTCTTTATCCCATCCTCCCGGATGAGCCGAGCGACGTATATATTACCACACCATCCGCCAAAACACAAGCAGAAATCAATAGAACCTTATCTTCTTCACCATATCCACGAACTCGCGGTTGTTGCGTGTACGTGAGAAAAGATCTATGAGCTTGTCTGTGGCATCCTCGGGTTTCATGGTATTCATGGCCTTCCTGACGATATCTATTCCCTCGAGCTCCTGCGGTGACAGAAGCAGATCGTCACGCCTCGTGGAGGATTTTGCCAGATCTATGGCAGGGAATACCCTCTTCTCCTGAAGCTTCCTGTCAAGGACCATTTCCATGTTACCGGTTCCCTTGAACTCCTCGTATACGACATCGTCCATCTTGCTTCCGGTATCCACGAGAGCCGTAGCCAGTATGGTCAGTGATCCTCCCTCTCTCATATTACGTGCTGCACCGAAGAACCTCTTGGGCATATGCAGTGCGGCCGGATCCAGACCTCCCGAAAGTGTACGTCCCGAAGGCGGCACAGTCAGGTTGTAGGCTCTTGAAAGCCTTGTGATAGAGTCCAGGAGTATGATGACATCCCTTCTCGACTCCACAAGTCTCCTTGCACGCTCTATGACCATCTCCGACACTCTCTTATGATGCTCGGGAAGCTCGTCGAAGGTGGAATAGATCACTTCCACATTATCTCCCTGTATCGACTCCTTGATGTCTGTGACCTCCTCCGGTCTCTCATCGATAAGGAGTATTATCAGATGCATCTCGGGATTGGCTCTCGTCACAGCCTTTGCCACAGCCTTGAGCAGCGTGGTCTTACCGGCTTTGGGAGGAGATACTATCATTCCTCTCTGTCCCTTTCCTATAGGGCTTATGAGATCCATGATACGCATGGCTATATTATTGTTCCCCGCCTCGAGATGTATCCTCTCATTGGGGAATATAGGCGTCATATCCTCGAAGTTGTATCTCTTGCCTGCCTCCGAAGGATGCATGCCGTTTATGCTCTTTACATACAGCAGAGCCGAGAATTTCTCGTTGCCGGTCTTCACTCTGGTATTACCCACTATGATATCACCGGTCTTGAGATTGAACCTTCTGATCTGGCTCGGAGCCACATAGACATCATTCTCTCCCGGCAGGTAATTCTCGCATCTTATGAAACCATATCCGTCCGACATGACCTCAAGTATGCCGTTTGCCACTATTCCGGAGTCGAGCATTTCCTTATCTTCCGACAATGCCTCCGCACCGTCCTGACCATGCTCCTCACCATGTGTTTCTCCATGGCTGTCGGATGTCTTCTCAGCAGTTTTCTCGGCTGCTTTTTCAGCCGGTTTCTCAGCAGGTTTTCCTGTGGCCTTTTCCGATTCGTCCTTTTCGTTCTGTGCGACAAGCAGATCGATAAGCTCAGCTTTTTTCATGCTAGAAGTACCCTTCAGTCCCTGGGATTTAGCCAGTTCCCTCAGCTGTGCCAACGGCAAAGTTTCGAGTTTTTCTCTCATTGATTTCCTTTCCTCATTATCATTTTATTATTATGCTTGTATCTTCTGTCGGTTCTCTTCTTTATTCTTGGGTTTATTCCACGAATATGCGTAAATGATCCTGATTTGAAAATAAGACACAAGTATGATACAACGAAGAAATGAATAATGCAAGCACTTCATATCTTTCATTCCATTCAACCGGAGAATTCGGCAGAGGCTACTATCGCAGCCATTGCGGTCCGACAGCGATTACCAATCTTATCATATCCGCAAAGCAGGAAGTGTCCGGCCGACTCCTCACAGACGATGCGTGTCGCACAATCTTCGAGTCCGTTGCGACCTTCGGCCGGCGCATGCTCATATACAACAGAAAACACGGTACGACCGATCTGCTGCTCGGTTTATATGTACGTGCTGCATTTAAGAATAATGATGTAGATATCTTAAGACCCGGCAGACGATATACCCTCGGAGCTTCCAATGCAAGGAAGGTACTGTCCCGCGGCAATTATATGCTGCTTGAAGTCTTCGGACACCCGAAGTACGGATGGCACCAGATGCTTGTATACGGCATTGATGATTCCGGTCGTTTCATCGCTGCCGACGGGTTGGAAAAAGGCCCCGTCCTTCTCGATGATAACGAGATAGGCAGAGGCCTCTTTCTTGAGATCAGGCATTCATAAAGCCTGTCAGTTTCAATTGCGTTCCTTTATATTCCTGATGGGGATATTTGCATAGAGAGCGGGTCCCGTCTTCTCCTCGGCATTCTCGCCTTCTGACTGGGTGATCTTTATGTCCAGCCCTTCTCTGTCTATCTCCACATACTTTGAAAGCACTTCTATAATGTCGTTCTTTATCCTCTCCATTATCTCAGGTGAGCAGGATGAACGGTCCGACACCAGCACCAGCTTCAATCTGTCTTTTGCTGTCTCGCCGGAGGTCTTCTTCTTGAAAAAATCACTGAATACCATGTCCGCCTCCTATCAGTTCTTTCCGAAAAGCTTTGCGAAAAAGCCCTTCTTCTTCCTGAGATCAAGGTAAGGTATCTCCTCACCCATGATCCTGTGACAGATATTGAAATACGCCTGACCCGCAAGTGACTCATCACCTGCAAGAGGTTCACCGTTGTTCGTAGCTACAACGATCTGCTCATCATCAGGCACCACACCTATCAGGGTGATACCAAGCACCTCTACCACATCATCCGCACTCATCATGTCGCCGCGCTCTACCATATCGCTGCGCAGTCTGTTGACTATGAGCTTCACATCCTCCAGTTCGTTTGCTTCAAGGAGTCCTATGATACGGTCTGCATCTCTTACTGCGGACACCTCCGGAGTAGTCACTATCAGTGCCCTGTCAGCTCCGGCTATCGCATTCTTGAATCCCTGCTCTATTCCCGCGGGGGAATCCATGATGACGTAATCAAATTCCTTCTTCAGCTCTTCAGCTACCTCAGCCATCTGCTCGGGCGTGACAGCTGATTTGTCCCTGGTCTGTGCTGCAGGTAGCAGACACAGTCCCTCATATCTCTTATCCTTTATAAGAGCCTGCTTCAGCTTGCAGTTGCCCTCTACAACGTCGACGACATTGTAGACGATCCTGTTCTCCAGACCCAGCACGACGTCCAGGTTGCGGAGTCCTATATCGGTATCTACCAGGACCACTTTCTTACCGAGCTTTGCAAGCCCGGTTCCGATATTTGCGGTGGTGGTAGTCTTGCCGACTCCTCCTTTTCCCGATGTGATGACGATTACTTCACCCATGTTCTCCTCCAGTACTACTCTTTTGTCTTTGTTTCTTCATCAGATGCTTCTGTTGTATCCGATGCTTTTATCTCACTTTTTTTCTTTTTATAGAACTTATTCTTCTTCACGAGATCGCTGTCCAGATCCGTGATCACTATATGTCCGTCGGATATCAGCGCCACCTCGGGTGATGACGGCGTATCCTTTTTATTGAACAGACCTTTCTTTTTGGGTGCACTGTCGGCCGCTATGGCCATTGCATCTGAGATGCGCAACTGTATGGGGTTCATATCCAGAGCAAAGATAAATGCATCGGGATCGCCGTATGCTCCCGCATCCGCATTACCCTGCAGCGAACCGAGTACGAAGACACATCCGCCGGCCGTAACGGTAGCTCCAGGCTTCACGTCTCCTATCACCATCACACTGCCCGCAGACTCTATATTGGCACCGGACCTGAGATTACCCATGTACACCCTGCAGTTTGCAGGATCCACGGCAGCATGCAGGTTCTCTATGGTCTCCTCCATGACTGCTCTTTCTCTCCTGAGTTTCTCGAGCTCCTTCTCATGCCCGGGATCATCTCCGAGTATGGACTGGAATTTCTCATCCAGCTCCTGATTCTCGAGGACTACTCCCTCACACTTCACCTTGGTGTTCTCCGCCAGAAGCTTCAGTATCTGCGCTGCTTCAGTCGGCTCCAGCTTCCTTCCCTCTATGGAAAGGATCAGATGCTTGTTGCCGAAGAAGTCTGCCGTGTTTTTGAACTTTTCTTCAACCTGTGAAAGCAGATCATTAAAATCTCCCGTTTCCGGAAGTCTCAATACTATACCTGATTTCACACCCTTAAGAGTGACTTTATCCGCCATTATCTCTCCTTAGACAAAAAAACCACAGCCCTAATATCTTACACCAATAAAGGGACAATTCCAATGCCCCACATATTGATGCAGATCAGGGCTGCGGCACCAAATACGGTATTCTCAGTGAGTGTCTCCCAGCACCTTCTTGGCGTGAGCCAGCCGTTCGCTCGTCGGAGAGTCCACTCCCTCAAGCTGATAGGGTATTCCCAGCTCTTTCCATTTGTGCACACCGAGTGTATGGTAAGGCAGAACATCCACACGCTCCACGTTCTTCAGAGTATGTATGAACTCTGCTGTCTTATCGAGATACTCATCCACATCGGTGATACCCGGCACCAGCACATGACGTATCCAGACCGGCTTGCCTATATCAGACAGATACCTTGCACAGTCCAGGATATTAGCGTTGTCATGTCCGGTCAGCTTTTTATGCTCTTCAGGATCTATGTGCTTGATATCGAGCAGAAGCAGATCCGTGTACTTCATCAGCTCCTCGAACTTGCCGAAGAACGGCTGCTCCCTTGTAAAAGGCTGCGCCGAAGTATCAAGGCAGGTATTGATATCCCTTTCCTTTGCCTTTTTGAAAAGCTCCAGCAGGAAGTCCATCTGAAGCAAAGCCTCTCCTCCCGATACGGTGATACCTCCGTCACTCCTCCAATAAGACCTGTATCTCTCCGCCTTGTCCAGCAGCGCATCCGGTTCCTCGAACTGAGTACATCTTGACTTGTCCCATGTATCTACATTGTGACAGTACTTGCATCTCATATTGCATCCGTAAAGGAAAATGATATATCTGATTCCGGGTCCGTCTACCGAACCGAAAGACTCCAATGAATGGATCGCACCCTGCATTTTATACCTCCCGTATATTTCATTCTATAAACAACTCTTTATTATTGTAACACGCATCTACAAGTATGGCTCCATTAGGATATGTATTGAGGGAATAATGAGCCGTTCTTAGCTCAGACGAAATCCAGCGCCCGCAATTACTTGGTGAAATGAAAAATGGAGATTTATCGACATTTTTGATTTCGCATAGTAATGCGTGGCGATTAGTTCGGATGAGCGTTGGCGGTGACCGAAATACATATTCTGATGGAGTCATACGTTTTGCCGGTAGAAGTAATGATAATAAAACCCGGGGTGTATTTCAACCCCGGGGATTCTTTCTTATTTCCTGATCAAAACTGTATATCGTTTCGTCGGTGATCCATAAAGACCGCGCATCTCTTCGCTTCGCTCTCGAGATGCTAAAAATCATTCGAATTCCGAGCTATCGCTCTGCATTCTCATGATTTTTGAATCTCTCATATCAGCACGCATACGCACATAAATGTGCGTATGCGGCTTCCATGGCGATAGTCTTTATTACAGTTTCTTGTGGCAGGTACGTGCGATAACGTCGTCCTGCTGCTCCTTGGTCAGGCTGATGAACTTAACTGCATATCCGGATACGCGGATAGTGAAGTTAGCATACTCAGGCTTCTCAGGATGAGCCTGGCAGTCAAGCAGCTTCTCTGTACCGAATACGTTGACGTTGAGGTGATGTGCACCGTTGTCGAAGTATCCGTCCATAGCGGAGACAAGCTTCTCAGCTCTTTCCTTGTCATCATGTCCGAGTGCATCGGGGCTCATTGTCTGGGTATTTGAGATACCGTCCAGTGAGTACTCGTAAGGGATCTTTGCTACTGAGTTCAGTGAAGCAAGGAGTCCGCTTGTCTCTGCACCGTATGAAGGTGAAGCACCGGGAGCGAAAGGCTTGTATGCCTCTCTTCCGTCAGGTGTAGCACCTGTAGCCTTACCATAGACCACGTTGGATGTGATCGTAAGGATAGATGTTGTAGGCTCTGAATCTCTGTATGTGTGATACTTCTTAACCTTTGTGATGAAGGTCTTGAGCAGCCATACACCGATCTCATCAGCTCTGTCATCATCATTACCGTACTTAGGGAACTCGCCCTCTGTCTCAAATCCGGTAGCAAGACCGAACTCATCACGAAGGACCTTAACCTTAGCGTACTTGATAGCTGACAGTGAATCTATAACGTGTGAGAAGCCTGCGATACCGGTTGCGAATGTCCTTCTCAGATCGGTATCGATGAGGGCCATCTCAGCTGCCTCATAGTAATACTTGTCATGCATGTAGTGGATCAGGTTCAGGATGTTTACATACAGACCTGCGAGCCAGTCAAGCATGATGTCATACTTGTGCATAACCTCATCATAATCAAGATAATCAGAGGTGATGGGTGCGAGCTCGGGACCGCACTGCATGGGCTTGCCTTCCTTATCCTTGTGCTTCTCGTCCTTACCGCCGTTGATAGCGTACAGGAGAGCCTTTGCAAGGTTTGCTCTTGCTCCGAAGAACTGGATCTCCTTACC
>JAEEGO010000073.1 GCA_016280355.1 Lachnospiraceae bacterium
ACATCTTTATGTATCCTTACACGCAGTTGTGTAAATCCCATATCCAGAAGCTGCTGCTCTGCTTTATCTACCATTTGCAGCTTCTTTTCATTTATTGTTTCCCCGTAAGGAAATCTGCTCGCAAGACAGGCAAAGGATTGTTTGTTCCATGTAGGCAGGCCAAAGTATTCCGAGACATCTCTTATCTCTTTTTTTGTGAATCCGATGTGCCTGAGCGGACTCTTTATACCGAGTTCCTTCACTGCCTGAAGCCCCGGTCGGTAATCCCCGTCATCGTCCAGATTGGATCCTTCGGCTACTTCACTGATGCCGTTTTCGTCTGCCAGCTTTTTTATCTTCATGAACAATTCACGCTTGCACAGATAGCATCGGTTTGGAGGATTCTTTGAAAAACCGTCTATACTTAATTCTTCTGATATGACAACGCAGTGTCTGATCCCCATACTCTCACAGTATGCCTTTGCTTCCTTCAGTTCCCTTTCAGGGAAAGAGCAGGAAGAAGCAGTGACAGCTATCACTCTATCTCCAAGTGCTTCTTTTGCGGCATAAAGCAGCAGTGTCGAATCCACTCCGCCTGAGAAAGCGACCGCCACACTTTCGAGTGAAGCAAGGTATGATTTCAGTTCGTCATATTTTTTTATAAGATCTTTATCCATTTATTCGACCCTCATTTATTCTGTCCGATAAACAGGATAGAAAAAAATCAGCGGCAGGAATCCTGTCGCTGATCCTATTCTTCTGAATCACAGCCCAGATTACTCGGCGATATTCTTTATCTTCGCAAGCTTTCTCTCGAGAGCTCTTACCTGAGCCTTAAGCTCTGTGATCTGCTCCTTCTGCTTTGCGATCGTCTTTGCTGATGCAGCAGAAGTCTTTACAGTCTTCTTTGCAGCTGCAACCTTCTTTGTTGCGACTGCTTTCTTAGCTGCTGCGGTCTTCTTTGCTGCTGCAGTCTTCTTTGCTACAGTCTTCTTGACTGCTGCCTTCTTTGTTGCAACTGCCTTCTTAGCTGCAGTAGCCTTCTTTGCAGTACTTGTCTTTTTTGCTGCGGTCTTGGTAGCCGGTGTTTTCTTTGTAGCCATTTTCACTCTCCTTGTAATGATGTTTCGTTAGCGTGATGGATCACCACATAAACAGTATGCCATACTTTAACGTATTCGTCCAATTTCTGTCAATTTTTTTCAAATTATTTTTTCATTCTTCGATCGTGATCACATCGGAAAGAATGTAATGAAACAGAGGATAAGACGTATTTTCATTCTCTATATATGGTTTCCTCAGATCCCATGTATCGGAAGGATCGTCAGGATTTACGCCGATAAGATCACCTTTGAAAACAAAGTCCACACTGCCATGCTTAAATCTGTCTATTGCTTTATCCATGGCCTGCTGAGTACCGGGTGCTGCGACCTGCTGGTTCAGATCTATCATCTCCACCCATCCTTTTTCGAATCCTGCAGAAACATCTGTACCATGTATGTGTCCCGTGACTACCGATTCTATTTTCTTATTCGACATCAGGGCATCCACCGCAGCAAGCACATACGGCTCCCAGCATATCCTTGCGGTGATCAGTGAAGTACCGGGAGCAACTTCGGACATGGTCTGATTGTAGCCGACGAAAAAGACAGGCTTATCCTGTGACGCTTCTTCGCATGCAATAGCAGGTCCGATGGTATCCGTGTGCTGTGATATGATCACGCATCCTTCATCTATCAGCTGATTTGCCGCAGTTTTTTCCTGAGCATAGCTGCTCCAGGTTTCTGTGTAGCAGACATGCATCACAGCCTGAGGCACGACAGAGCGTACCCCGAGCAGGAAAGCTGTATAGCCTGATATCACTTCGGATGTAGGAAATGCTGCCACGAACCCAACAATGGCCTGATCCTCAGAAATGATCCCGTCTGCTATCATCTGTCTTATCTTCATGCCGGCAGCGATACCGCTCACATATCTTCCCTGATATGCTTCTCCTTTAAATGTATGATAGTTTTCCGGTACTGTCTGATCGCTCATATCCATGTAAGATGTCTGACAGAACTGCACTCCCGGATACTCGGGTGCGAGCTTTCTTACCAGTTCGCTGTAACCGTTAAAGAAGATGATGTCGCAGCCATTATCCGCAAGTTCCCTTAGCGGTTCCTCCATCTCATCATCCAGCACATTGCTGCAGGTCAGTATCTCCACCTTCTCTCCGTACTTCTTTTCCACCGCATCCTTCGCAAGAGAAAAGTTATAAGTATACGGCGTGCTTTCATCGTTGTCGTATACGAACCCTACCTTCAGGTTTTCTCTTCTGCCTGAAATATTCAGCATCCTGAAGCAGGCTATGAAGGCTGCCAGCATGACCAGGCACGTCAGTATCGTTGCGATATATACCCGTTTCATTCTTTAGCCTCCTCTCCGTTTGCTTCGGTTTCTTTTTTTGTTTCTTCTTTTGTTTCTTTTTCTGCTTCTTCTTTTGTTTCTTCTTTTTTATCTTCGTCCGACATCTCAGCAGCCTGGATCTTCTTATCTTCCTCTACACGTCGTGCCAGCTCTTCCTGCGCTTCTTTATCTGCGTGCTGGATCTCCGCGCGCTTCTGAGCATAGATCTCATCCAGATCGATCACACCCTTATCGACCAGACGAAGAAATGCATCCAGTACATCAGGATCAAACTGTGTCCCGCGTCCGCGTTTCATTTCATTCATTACATAATCCGTATCCATGTGGTTACGGTAAACACGGTTGGATGTCATCGCATCAAAGGCATCGGCCACACCGATGATACGTCCGAAGATCGGGATCTCCTCTCCTTTCAGTCCGTCCGGATAGCCGCGTCCGTCATAGCGTTCATGATGATATCGCGTACCGTCCACGACATGCTCTACCAGAGTGAAATCCTTCAGTATCTCCGAGCCTCTCAACACATGAGATTTCATCTTGACGTATTCTTCATCCGTCAGTCGTCCTACCTTGTTCAGCACGCTGTCCGGTATGGCTATCTTACCGATGTCATGCAGCTGGGCTGCTTTTCCCAGACTGGAAAGCATTTTTCTCCTGTGCCACCACTTGAAGCAGTCCATCTCCTTTGCAATTAACACCGAATACTCTGCCACCCTCATCGAATGCTGGTGAGTACGCACATCCTTTGCATCGACTGCGTTTGCTATAGCCATGACCGTCTCGTTCGCCATGTTCAGCTTGATCTGCTGTTTGTTCAGCTGTCTCTGCACTACCATCCATGTGAACCAGACAAGGAAAAGCGAGAGCAGCATGAGCATATATATGATGAAGCCCGTCTGCTCATATAGCTCACCTTCCTTTACCAGATCAAACTTGCGCTCCTCCAGCACCCGCTCACCTGCACTGTCAAAGATGGCAAGATGGAATGTGTAGTTACCCGCAGGAAGATTTACATAGATGATATTGTTCAGACTGTTCTGAGGCACAATTGTCCATTGATTGTCATAGCCCTCGAGCATATATCCGACGTTAGGTTCCTGTATGGTATAGTTCAGTATCTCCGGTCCCAGTTCCACACGGCTGACACCCTGTCCGACCGTGATCGCTCCCATGCGCGCCATAGGCTGCATCAGACCATCCAGCTTCACGGATGCCAGCTGCATCCTGTAGGATCTTACATCACTGTTGTACTTCTCAACATCTATGATATAAACACCTGTGTCACACGGAAGGAAGAGCTCCCCGTTTCCGTTGTAATAATTCCATGAATTGGCTGTCAGCGATGTTCCCAGTCCTCTTCTCGCATCAAGCAGCTCCCAGGCTATCTCACCGCCCTCCACCAGCTCGTCACGTTCTACCACGTATATGCCGGCACTGGACATGACGAAAAGCGTATCCTCATCTTTGACCCAGATATCATAGTTATTGAAATAAGGGAATTTATCCAGCACGCGCACCGTATTGTCCGGTTCAAGATAACAAAGGCTGTTACTTGTGACAATAAACACACCGTCGGATTTCGGATCCTTTATCGTACGCAGTATGACACCGCTGCTGAGTCCGTCATCACGCGTGATCATATCTGCGACCTTCCCGTCCTTCAGCACTGCGATGCCGTCACCGTCTGTTCCTGCAAGTATCGTGCCGTCACTTTGCTCGGTCAGAGTCAGTATCATCGAATTGATCAGTCCGTCCTCGTTGCGTATGGTCCGGTCGATCTTGTGATCCTTTATGTAGCTGATCCCGGTATCACCAGCCGCCATGATCGTCCCGTCAGAAAGCCCTGTCACTATACGTGCCCGGTTTCCGAAGCTTCCGTTCTCGGCATTATATGCCCAGCTTTTTCCATCAGGCGAGTACTCTATCAGGCCGCTGCCGTAGGTACATACCCACAGATGATCTGTACCATCCACATACATACAGCGTATACGTTTGCCGTCAAGCTCCGCCGTCAGTTCGTTGTATATCTGTCGGCTGCAGGTCTTGTCTACTATATCCAGACCTTTATCCGTACCGATGTAATACGAGTCCTTCCATGAGACGATAGCATTCACTACTTTCCTGTCCATACCTATGGAGCCGTATACATCCTTGAAAGGTGACTTGGCCAGCCTCAGAAGACCCAGTCTTGAAGATGTGAACCACAGGTTGCCCTGATAGTCATAGAGCATATTGTCGATGGAATTGTTGAAGTCATTTGTGTTCAGCCTGTGAT
>JAEEGO010000001.1 GCA_016280355.1 Lachnospiraceae bacterium
CTTGATAAAGACAAAAAAGCACTTGTGGTGCAGAACGGCTCATACAGCTCAAGGGCATGCGAGGTGCTCAGGGCATACGGGATGCCTTTCATACAGCTGGATCAGCCCATAGACACACCGCCGGATCTGTCTGAGATAGAGAAAGTCCTTAAAGAAAACGATGACATCGGATATGTATATATGACCCATCATGAGACAGGAACGGGACTTTTGAATCCCATACGCGAAGCAGGTGCGCTGGCTCATAAATACGGAGCATTTTTTATCACTGATACGACATCGTCCTACGCCATGATACCGATCGATGTGCACAAGGACAACGTTGATTTCTGTATGGCTTCTGCCCAGAAAGGCATCATGGGCATGACGGGGCTTTCCTATGTGATAGGAAGAAAAGATATCATAGAACAGTCAAAGGATTTTCCGATGCGTTCCTACTACTGCAATCTGTACCTGCAGTACCACTACTTCGAGACTACGGGGCAGATGCATTTCACGCCGCCCGTACAGACTATATATGCCGCAAGGCAGGCGCTTATCGAATACTTCGAAGAGGGTGAAGAGAAGAAATGGGAGCGACATAAACGTGTGATGGAAGAAATACACAGGGGTGAAGATGAGATAGGGCTCAAAGAAGCTCTCAGCAGGGATGTCCAGTCCGGTCTTGTGTCGGCTGTCAGATATCCCGACGATCCGAACTGGGATTTCGACAAGATCCATGATCACTGCTATGAGAAAGGATTTACGATTTATCCCGGAAAGATAGAAAAGAAAGGAACGTTCAGACTCTGTGCACTCGGAGCCATAGATGACAAAGACATCAGGGACTTCTGGGAAGTATTTAAGGAAGGACTCGTCCGATACGGGGTGGAGATCCCCGTAAGATACAACGGGTAAAGCACGGATGGAGAGCACAGTCAAAGAAACGGCCATACTGATGGCAGCGGGAATGGGAACAAGGATGAGACCTCTGACGGAGGATACCCCCAAACCGCTCATAAAGGTGAACGGCACCGCTATGATCGAGACGGTCATAGCGTGTCTGCGTAAAAGAGGGATAGACGAAATCTATATAGTGACAGGATATCTGGGTGGACAGTTTGAAAGCCTTAAGGAAAAATATCCCGGGATCACACTGATAGAAAACCCCGTCTATGATACACATAACAATATCTCTTCAGTATATGCCGCGTGCGATATCCTCGGAGAGAGCGACACCTTTATCTGTGAAGCAGATCTGTATATTTCGGATCCAAACCTGCTTTGTGCGAAGCTTGAAGGATCATGCTATTTCGGCAGGATGGTGGAAGGACATTCCGATGACTGGGTCTTTGATCTCGGGGAGGACGGCTTTATCACACGCGTGGGAAAGGGAGGAGATGACTGCTATAATATGGTCGGTATCTCCTATTTCAAAAAAGAAGATGCACTGATACTGAAAGAAGCGATAAAAGCCGCCTATGGCAAGCCGGGAAACGAGCAGCTTTTCTGGGACGATGTGGCAGACGCAAACCTTGACAGACTGAAGCTTGGCATCCATCCGGTGGAAGAAGGACAGATAGCGGAGATAGATACCTGTGAAGAGCTGCGGCAGATGGAGGAGAAACTGAGACAATGAAAATAGAGGATTTTGTAAATATCATAGGTGCGGATTTCTATACCGGAGTCCCGGATTCCCAGCTGAAAGCCCTGTGTAATTATCTGATGCATACATACGGGATCGACCCCGATCATCATGTGATAGCAGCCAATGAGGGCAACTGCACGGCTCTTGCGGCGGGATATCATCTTGCGACAGGGAAGGTGCCCGTAGTGTACATGCAGAACAGCGGCGAGGGAAACATCATCAATCCTGCAGCGTCCCTGCTCAATGAAAAGGTGTATGCGATACCTGTGATCTTTGTCATCGGATGGAGGGGAGAGCCCGGCGTCCATGATGAGCCGCAGCATATCTATCAGGGAGAGGTGACGTTGAAGCTCCTTAAGGATATGGGTATAGAGCATTTTGTCGTGACAAAGGATACGACGACGGATGAGCTGAAGGCGGTAATGGCGGATTACAGGAGCAGACTGGAAGAAGGACACGACGTTTCTTTTGTCATAGCGAAAGGAGCCCTCAGCTACGATGAGAAAGTGACCTACAGAAACGAATACAGCCTGAAGCGCGAAGAGATCATAGAGCAGATCGCCAAAGCTGCAGGAGATGACATGATAGTCTCCACCACGGGCAAAGCGAGCAGAGAGCTCTTTGAGATACGCGAACGGAACGGACAGGATCACGGACACGACTTTTTGACTGTCGGATCAATGGGACACGCTTCTTCCATAGCACTCGGAGTCGCGATCAACCGGAAAGACAGACGGATATGGTGCATTGACGGGGACGGAGCGCTGCTCATGCACATGGGAGCCATGGCAGTGACAGGATCTGTGAAGCCGGCGAATATGATACATATTGTGATCAACAACGGATCACATGAGACTGTGGGCGGTATGCCGACAGCTGCCGGCGGTATTGATATACCTGCAGCAGCCAAAGCGTGCGGATATCCGAATGCTGTATGTGTCAGTACAAAAGAAGAGCTGGACCGTGAGCTTAAAACGGCAAAGGAAAGGCAGAGTCTTTCTCTGATAGAAGTGAAATGTGCCATAGGAGCAAGAGATGACCTTGGCAGACCGACTACAACCGCAATAGAAAACAAAGAAGCCTTTATGGCGGAACTTACTAAATAGCATACCGGGCAAGGATTATGCACCTGCCGCAGTATCATGGTATAATGTCCGATGTGTGCTATGTCGGACAAGGCAGCGATCAAACACAGGCGAGGAAGGGATATGGACAGACAAAATCTGACATTATTAACTGATCTGTACGAACTGACGATGATGCAGGGGTATTTCAGGAATGAAAATGCGAACAGGACAGTCATTTTCGACATGTTCTATCGTACCAACCCCATGGAGAGCGGATATGCGATCATGGCCGGTCTCGAGCAGATGATACAGTATATCAAGGAACTTAGGTTTGAGGCAGAGGACATAGAGTATCTCAGAGGACTCGGTATCTTCCAGGAGGATTTCCTCGACTATCTGAAGGATTTCAGATTCACGGGTTCCATATGGTCGATCCCCGAAGGAGAGGTCATTTTCCCGAGAGAGCCGCTTGTAAAGGTCATAGCACCTATAATGCAGGCACAGCTTGTGGAGACGGCCATACTCAATATCATCAACCACCAGTCACTCATTGCCACCAAGACCGCAAGGGTATGCTATGCGGCAAGAGGAGACGGAGTCATGGAGTTCGGCTTGAGACGTGCGCAGGGACCGGATGCAGGCACTTACGGTGCAAGAGCCGCAATGATAGGCGGCTGTATAGGGACCTCGAATGTGCTCGCGGGTCAGCTGTTTGATGTGCCAGTAAAAGGCACAAATGCCCATTCATGGGTCATGAGCTTCCCGGACGAACTCACGGCATTCAGGAAATATGCCGAGATCTACCCGGATGCCTGCCTGCTGATAGCGGACACTTATGACACGCTGAAATCCGGCGTGCCCAACGCCATAAAGGTATTCACAGAACTGAGGGAGAAGGGCATACATCCCAAGCTTTACGGAGTACGCTTTGACTCCGGAGACCTGGCTTACCTTTCAAAGAAAGCAAGGACAATGCTGGATGAGGCCGGCTTCCCCGATGCGGTGCTTTCGGCATCCAACGATCTGGATGAGTTTCTGATCGACTCACTGAAGGCTCAGGGAGCAAAGATAACAAGCTGGGGAGTGGGCACCAACCTTATCACATCCAAGGACTGGCCGGCGTTTGGAGGAGTATACAAGCTTGCCGGTGTGGTGAATGATGACGGTACATGCACACCGAAGATCAAGCTTTCCGAGAATTCGGAAAAGATCACCAATCCCGGTAATAAAAAGATAATCAGGATATACGGCAATGAAGGAAAGGTAAAGGCGGATCTGATCTGCCTCGTTGAAGAAGATTATGATCCAAATGAGGATCTGATCCTCTTTGATCCGCAGGAGCCGTGGAAGAGGACACGCCTTAAGGGCGGCGAATACACCATGAGAGAGCTAATGGTGCAGGTATTCGATAAGGGAGACTGCGTATATACGTCACCGAGTGTCATGGAGATGAGAGATTTCTGTGCGAAAGAGCTGGATACGCTGTGGGATGAGACTAGGCGACTTGTAAATCCTCACAATGTGTATGTCGATCTTTCCCAGAAGCTGTACGATATGAAGCTGCAGCTGCTGGATGAGATGTCGATGAAATGATCATTGACGAGAAATTTGTATTAGATCAAGTAAGTCTTGAAATTTTTTATTAGGAGAAGAACATGTACGAGAAAGTCAACACAGATCTGAACTTCGTGGATCGCGAGAAGGAGATCGAGAAGTTCTGGAAGGACGAGGACATCTTCAACAAGTCCATGAACAGCCGCAAGGACGGACCCACATATACTTTCTATGACGGACCGCCCACAGCAAACGGAATGCCGCATATAGGACATGTGCTGACCCGTGTCATAAAGGATATGATACCCAGATACAGGACCATGAAGGGGTATTACGTACCGAGAAAAGCCGGCTGGGATACCCACGGACTCCCGGTGGAGCTTGAGGTGGAGAAGAAGCTCGGCCTTGACGGAAAAGACCAGATAGAAGAGTACGGTCTCGAACCCTTTATACAGGAGTGCAAGGAATCCGTCTGGAAGTATAAGGGCATGTGGGAGAAGTTTTCGGGTCAGGTTGGCTTCTGGGCCGATATGGATGAGCCGTATGTCACCTATCATGATGACTTCATCGAGTCGGAATGGTGGGCTCTGAAACAGATATATGACAAGGGACTGCTCTATAAGGGCTTCAAGATCGTGCCCTACTGCCCGCGCTGCGGCACCCCGCTTTCTTCACATGAAGTGGCACAGGGATACAAGCAGGTAAAGGAGCGCTCGGCCATAGCGCGTTTCAAGGTGAAGGGCGAGGAAGGAAAATACATACTCGCATGGACCACAACACCGTGGACCCTGCCCTCCAATGTGGCGCTCTGCGTCAATCCGGACGAGGACTATGTAGAGGCAAAGGTGACGGGTGAGACCGTCGGCGGAGCCATAAGCGGACATACATACATCATGGCAAAAGCCCTACTCGGCAAGGTATTCGGAGAGGGAGATGAGAAAGCCTCATACGAGATCCTGAAGACATGCAAGGGCAGCGAACTGTGCGGTATCGAATATGAGCCGCTGTTCTCCTGTGCGGCAGACATAGCTGATAAGCAGCACAAGAAGGCACACTATGTGGTGGCCGACGGATATGTCACCATGGAAGACGGTACCGGAGTCGTACATATAGCTCCCGCCTTCGGTGAGGACGATGCAAGAGTAGGCCGTGAAAACGATCTGCCGCTCGTGCAGCTGGTAGACGACAAGGGCAATATGACGGAAGAGACACCTTTTGCGGGACTCTTCGTAAAGGATGCCGATCCGGAAGTGCTCAAGGATCTGGACAAGAGAGGCCTTCTTTTCTCGGCGCCGAAATTCGAGCATGATTATCCTTTCTGCTGGAGATGCGACACCCCTCTGATCTACTATGCAAGGGAGTCCTGGTTCATCAAGGTCACCGCAGTAAAGGATCAGATGATAGAGAACAATGAGAAGATCAACTGGATACCCGCAAACATCGGTACGGGACGTTTCGGAGAGTGGCTCCGCAACATACAGGACTGGGCCGTATCGAGGAACAGGTACTGGGGAACACCGCTCAACATATGGGAATGCCCGGACTGCGGTGAGAGACAGAGCGTGGGAAGCAGGGAAGAGCTTTTCGAACTGACGGGTATGGAGGAGGCAAAGACAGTCGAGCTCCACAGACCCTTCATAGACAAGTTCACGATCAAATGTAAGTGCGGAGGCACGATGAAGAGGGTGCCGGAGGTCATAGACTGCTGGTTTGATTCGGGAGCCATGCCCTTCGCACAGCATCACTATCCTTTTGAGAACAAGGAACTTTTCGAGCAGCAGTATCCGGCAGCTTTCATATCGGAAGCGGTCGACCAGACCAGAGGATGGTTCTACTCACTGCATGCGGAGTCAACGCTCCTTTTCGGAAAGCCCGCATATGAGAACGTCATAGTACTCGGACTCGTGCTTGATGAGGACGGCAATAAGATGAGTAAATCCAAAGGTAATGCAGTGGATCCTTTCGAGGCACTGGATACCTTCGGAGCGGATGCCATAAGGTGGTATTTCTATATCAATTCCGCACCGTGGCTTCCGAACCGTTTCCATGACAAGGCAGTCCAGGAGTGCCAGAGAAAGTTCATGGGAACACTTTGGAACACATATGCATTCTTCGTGCTCTATGCAAACATAGATGATTTTGATGCGACGAAATACAAGCTTGAGAAGGACAAACTTGCCGTAATGGATAAGTGGATCCTTTCCAA
>JAEEGO010000074.1 GCA_016280355.1 Lachnospiraceae bacterium
AGGGAGTCTTTTCTTCTCCCGATGATCTGCTGGACAGATACATACTGACCTCACTCTATCCGGATACGGCATATGCACTGGAGTCGGGCGGTGATCCCGAGGAGATACCCATGCTCACCTACGAGAAGTTCCTCGAGATGCACAGGAAGTACTATCATCCCTCAAACTCCTATATCTATCTGTACGGTGATGCGGATATGGTGGAGAGGCTTACATGGCTCGACAGGGAGTATCTGTCAAAGTACAAGGTACAGAAGATAAAGTCCATGATAGAAAGGCAGGATCCTTTCACCAAGACGGTGGACTTCGAGAAGACATACGCTCTCTCCGATGCGGAGAGTACCATGCACAATACCTATCTGTCCTACAACTGTGTGATAAAGGACAATCTGGATCCGAGGCTCTATGTGGCTTTCTGCATCCTGCAGTATGCGCTGCTCGACAGCCCCGGAGCTCCCTTAAAGCAGGCTCTGCTTGATGCCAAGATAGGACAGGATATAGAGAGCACCTATGAGAACGGGATACTGCAGCCTTTCTTTGCCGTCATAGCAAAGTACGCTGATGCATCAGACAAGGACAAGTTCCTTAAGGTGATAAGAAAGACTCTGATCGAGCTTGCAAAGAACGGACTGAATAAGAAAACCCTGCTCGCGGGCATAAATTACTATGAGTTCAGATACAGAGAAGCGGATTTCGGAGCTTTTCCGAAGGGACTCATGTACGGTCTGCAGGCACTTGATTCATGGCTGTACAAGGACAACGATCCTTTCATGCATATTGAGCAGAATGCGACCTATGCTTTCCTTAAGAAGGAAGTGGAGTCAGGCAGCAGATTCTTCGAGGAGCTCATAGAGAGATATCTGATAGACAATCCCCACTCATCGGTGGTGCTCTTAAGACCCGAGAAGGGACTTACCGCAAAGAAGGAAAAAGCGGTGGCTGCAAAGCTTCGCAAATACAAGGCATCTCTTACGAAAGAAGAGATAGAGGAGATAGTAAAGCAGACGAAGGAGCTCAAGGCATATCAGGAAGAGCCTTCCACCGAGGAACAGCTTATGACGGTGCCCCTGCTTTCGATATCGGATATCGGAAAGGAAGCGCTTCCTTTCAAAAATGAAGTGAAGAATGTCGGTAATACAAACGTACTCATCCATGATGTGGCTACGAACGGTATAGCTTATATCGGTCTGATGTTCTCATGCCAGGCTGTGCCCGAAGAGCTGGTGCCTTATCTGGGACTGCTGCGCTCTGTGCTCGGCAATGTGAATACGGCTGATCACGGATATGAGGACCTGAATTCAGAGATCAATCTGAAGACAGGAGGGATATCCTTCCTGCCGGCTACATATCCCGACATCAGGTCAGACAATGACTTTGATCAGGAGTTTGAAGTGCGCACGAGGGTCTTCGAAGACAATATTCCGGACTTTATGGCTCTTGCGCAGGAGATACTTTATACATCGGATTTCTCCGACTCCAAGAGGCTTCGGGAGATAATAAGGAACATCAAGTCGAGGCTGCAGTCCTCCCTTGTGGCAGCGGGCAATCATACCGCAGCGGAGAGAGCTCTGTCATATATTTCGGACTCGCATTATTACAATGGCAAGGTTAGCGGACTGGAGTATTACAGGTTCATCGATGATATAGAGAAGAACTTCGAAAGCAAAGCGGAGGATGTGAAGAAAAACCTGAAGAAGACTCTGAAGCTTCTGCTGCATAAGGACAATCTGATGGGAGATATCACGGGATCGTCCGAGATGGCAGATTCCTTCATGGATAGCCTGAAGGAGTTTAAGAAGAAGCTTTCGGGAGGCAAGTCCGGCATGACGGACTTCAGGTTCGAGCATGTGAAGAAGAACGAAGGCTTCCGTACCGCTTCTCAGGTGCAGTATGTGGCAAAGGCAGGTAATTTCAAGGCTCACGGACTGCCGTACAGAGGAGAGCTCAGAGTACTCAGGGTGATAATGGGATACGACTATCTGTGGAACAATATCCGCGTGCTCGGAGGAGCCTACGGCTGCGGAGCAAGCTTTTTGAAGACAGGAAACTGCTTCATGATGACATACAGGGATCCCCATCTGAAGAACTCCATAAGGGTATTCGGAGCGGCAGCGGATTATATCAGGGGATTCAAGGTGTCTGACAGGGATATGACAAAGTTTATCATAGGCACAATATCCGATCTGGATACACCTCTGACACCCAAGGCAGAGGGACTTCGAAGTCTCACTGCTTACATGAACAATATGGATTTCGATGACGTACAGAAGGAGAGAGACGAGGTCCTGTCCTGCACGCAGGATAAGATAAGGGAGCTCGCACCGTATCTTGAGACTATCACGGCAGATGACACTCTGTCGGTGGTCGGAGCGGAAGCCAAGATAGATGCAAACAGGGATCTCTTCGGAAAGGTAGATAATCTGTTTTGAGTGAGGATGTCTTCAGATCAGGATTTGTAGCGATAGTCGGACGCACCAATGTGGGTAAGTCCACGCTGATGAACCACCTGATAGGCATGAAGATAGCCATCACCTCGAACAAGCCCCAGACCACGAGGCGCAGGATGCAGACGGTCTATACGAATGAGCGCGGACAGATAATCTTCCTGGATACGCCGGGTGTACATCTGGCACACAACAAACTGTCCGAATACATGGACAGTGTGGCTTACAGGTCAGTAGATGATGTGGATCTGATACTCTTTGTAGTGGAGCCTGTCACGTATATAGGCAAGGGTGAGCAGGAGATGATAGAGCGTATCAGGCAGACAGGAAAGCCTGTGATACTGGCCTTAAACAAGGCGGATACGGTGGAGAAGGCGCAGCTTGATAAGGCACGGGAGGCCTATGAGTCAGCCCTTGAGATAAAGGATACGGTGAGTGTTTCGGCACTGAAGGGCAGGAACATAGACAGACTGATAGATGTGCTGATAGACAATCTCCCGGAGGGGCCGGCCCTCTATGATGAGGACACGG
Source organism: Lachnospiraceae bacterium (assembly GCA_016280355.1). Lineage (GTDB taxonomy): Bacteria > Bacillota > Clostridia > Lachnospirales > Lachnospiraceae > NK4A144. The sequence continues at coordinate 2,976 of JAEEGO010000074.1, forward strand.
TGACGGATGAGACCGAGCGTGACATATGTGCGGAGATCGTAAGGGAGAAGGTACTGAGGCTTCTGCGTGATGAAGTGCCCCACGGAGTGGCGGTGAGCGTGGAGTCCTTCAGGGAGAGAGATGACGGGCTCATAGAAATAGCAGCCGACATCATATGCGAGAGGGACTCGCACAAGGGGATAATAATAGGCAAGGGCGGCTCGATGCTCAAACGCATAGGCACAGAGAGCCGTAAGGATATAGAGGCGCTGCTTGATGCGCATGTGAACCTGAAACTCTTCGTAAAGGTCAGGAAGGACTGGAGACAGAACGAGGGGATGCTTAGATCCCTGGGATATGATGACCGCGGATGAGCGTGAAGCCCGGAGAGGCGATAAGATATGAATGATGTGATAGAGACCACGGGGATGATCCTCGCAGGAGCCGACTATTCGGAATATGACAAGCGGTTGAAGGTCCTCACATCGGATCTGGGAAAGGTGACGGTCTTCGCCAGAGGCGTGAGACGTCAGAACTCGAAATATATGGGCATGACTGATATGTTCGTCTTCGGCGAGATAAGGCTTTTTGCCGGAAAGAGTGCCTACAACCTGTCGGGTATTGAGGTGTCAAACTACTTCGAGGGTATCAGACAGGATATGGAAAAGCTCTGCTATGCCTCTTATTTTGCGGATCTTGCGGACTATTCGGTGCGTGAGAACATGGACGGCAGGGGCGTGCTGCTCCTTCTGTACAGATCGCTGCAGGCACTGGACACGGCCAGCATAGACAACAGGCTTGTCAGGGCAGTATATGAGCTCCGGATGGTGATGGAGAACGGTGTATATCCGGGACTTCCCGAGAGAAAGATACTTCCGGGGACAGCCAGCGCGATGAAACATATAGAGGAAGCGGACATAAGGAGCCTGTATTCCTTTAAGGTGAAGGAAGATGTGCAGGCTGAGCTTATACATACGGCAGATGCGTATCGTAAGAGATATTTACAGGGAAGCTTCAGGTCTCTTGAAGTGATGGGAGCCATGGGCTATGATACCGGAATGGATAATACAGTGAAAGCTGAGTGAGATAAATGCAGCATCAGGACAACAGAAGGAAAAAGAAGAGAAGAAAGAACAGGAACAAGGTAATAGCGGCGAGGACGATCTTTGTGCTCGTTGTCATACTGGCAGTGGGACTTCTGATATTCGGAGGTTACAAGGTCTACAGCTTTCTGTCAGATGCTATAAATGATGATGTAGAGGTCACGACGGTAACGGTATCGAACAGGGGAGTCATCAAACAGACCATAGTGGAAGAGTTCGATACGGGAACATATGATGAGGAGAGCCTGAAGAAGGATATAGACGCGAAGGTGTCCGAGGCAGGAGGAGAAGTGAGTGCCGAGGAGCTTGAAGTGGAGGACGGCAAGGCCGTGCTCAAGATGAAATATGACTCCGACGATGCCATGTCGGCATTTAATGAGGAGGTATTCTTTGCGGATACCATAGATGCGCTGAAGAAGCAGGGTGTGACCTTTGACAGTGCGGCGGAGGCTGCAGGCGGAAGTCATGCGGTGATAGCGTCGGAGACGATGGATATCAGGTGTCCGAAGAAGATACTGTATGCAGACGGAGAGATAAGCATAGACAGCGAGAATGAGAAACTCGCACACTGCAACGCAAAAGAGGGCAATCTTGCGCTGCTGATATATTAAAAACCGGGAGGGAATGAAATGGTAGAAAGTATGGAGAAAATCGTAAGCCTGTGCAAAGGACGCGGATTCATATATCCGGGTTCGGAGATATACGGCGGTCTGGCGAATACGTGGGACTACGGTAATCTCGGCGTGGAGCTCAAGAATAACATGAAAAAGGCATGGTGGAGCCGCTTCGTCACAGGCAATAAATACAACGTCGGCGTAGACTGTGCGATCCTGATGAACACCCAGACATACGTGGCATCGGGCCATATCGGCAGCTTCTCCGATCCGCTCATAGACTGTAAGGAATGCCATGAGAGATTCAGGGCTGACAACATCATAGAAGGCTGGGCAAAGGAGAACGGCGTGACACTTGAGTCATCCGTGGACGGCTGGACCAACGAAGAGATGATGGACTTCATCAAGAAGAATTCGATACCGTGCCCTACCTGCGGAAAGCACAACTTCACCGATATCAGACAGTTCAATCTGATGTTCAAGACCTTCCAGGGTGTCACGGAAGACGCAAAGAACGTCGTGTACCTGCGTCCCGAGACAGCACAGGGTATCTTCGTCAACTTCAAGAATGTACAGAGGACCTCAAGGAAAAAGGTTCCCTTTGGTATAGGACAGATCGGAAAATCATTCAGAAATGAGATCACTCCCGGTAACTTCACTTTCAGGACAAGGGAGTTCGAGCAGATGGAGCTGGAGTTCTTCTGCAAGCCCGGTACGGATCTTGAATGGTTTGCTTACTGGAAGCAGTACTGCATAGACTTCCTGCATGATCTCGGCATGGCTCCCGAGCATATCAAGACGAGAGACCACGATCCAGAGGAGCTTGCCTTCTACTCAAAGGCTACGACGGACCTCGAGTATCTCTTCCCCTCAATAGGCTGGGGAGAGCTTTGGGGCATAGCAGACAGGACAGACTATGACCTCTCACAGCATCAGAATACATCGGGTCAGGACATGACATACTTTGACGACACAACGAACGAGAAGTATCTTCCCTACGTCATAGAGCCCTCACTCGGAGCTGACAGATGCGTGCTTGCCTTCCTCTGCGAAGCGTATGACGAAGAGGAGCTTGAGGGTGGAGACGTACGTACAGTGCTCCACTTCCATCCGGCACTCGCACCCGTGAAGATAGGCATATTGCCGCTTTCAAAGAAGCTGAACGAAGGTGCTGAGAAGATATATGATGTGCTTTCAAAGCACTACAACTGTGAGTTTGATGACAGAGGTGCTATAGGAAAGAGATACAGAAGGCAGGACGAGATAGGTACTCCGTACTGTATCACATACGATTTTGATTCGGAGACGGACAATGCGGTGACGATACGTGACCGTGACAGCATGGAGCAGGAGAGGGTGGCAATAGCCGACCTTGAGGCGTACTTCAACGGAAAGTTCGACATCTGAACGGAGTGTACAAAGAATAAAGAAACGGGAGACAGATAAATGAAACAGTTTACTTCGGACGAGCTGAGAAATGCCTGGAAGGAATTTTATAAAGAGAGAGGACACGTGGATGTGGGTGCGGTATCGCTTGTATCAGACGGATCCACGGGAGTGCTCTTCAATGTGGCCGGCATGCAGCCTCTGATGCCGTATCTGCTCGGACAGAAGCATCCCAAGGGCACAAGGCTCTGCAACATCCAGGGATGCGTACGTACGAACGACATTGATTCGGTAGGAGACAAGAGCCATGTGACCTTCTTCGAGATGATGGGAAGCTGGAGTCTCGGCGACTACTTCAAGAAGGAGAGATGCCAGTGGAGCTATGAGCTTCTGACACAGGTGCTTGGCTTTGATGCGGATCATCTGGCAGCTACCGTATTTGCAGGTGACGAGAATGCACCCAGAGACGAGGAGGGAGCACAGTACCGTATAGAATCAGGCTTCAAGAAGGAGAACATTTATTATCTTCCGGCAAAGGACAACTGGTGGGGACTGGAGTACGGCCCCTGCGGTCCGGACAGTGAGATGTTTTATATAGCGGATGTGCCCGACTGCGGACCTGACTGCGGACCCGGATGCGACTGCGGTAAGTATACGGAGCTTGGAAATGACGTCTTCATGCAGTACGAGAAGCATAAGGACGGTCATCTTACTCCGCTTAAGCAGAAGAACGTTGATACGGGCTGGGGACTCGAGAGGATACTTGCTTTCCTTAACGGCACAAAGGATGTATACCAGACTGATCTCTTCAAGATGGTCATAGCGTATATAGAGAAGAATGCAGGCATCACATACGGAGAGGACGAGGAGAAGAC
>JAEEGO010000075.1 GCA_016280355.1 Lachnospiraceae bacterium
GCGGTCTTCTCACCTATGACCAGACCGAATTCCTTACGTATGATGGAGCGTATCGCATCATCAAACTTACGTCCGCCTGATTTTATAAGCTTAGAGAGAACTATGCCTCCAAGAGAAAGAACGGAGATCTCTGTCGTCTCATAGCCTATATCCACGACAAGGACTCCCTGCGAAGTCTTCACGTCGATACCCATGCCGAGACCGTCAGCAAGGGACTTTTCTACCATCATGATCTTTCTAGGCTTCATACCCGAGTCTTTGATCAGATCATAGAAGGCTCTCTTCTCCACCTCTGTCACATCCGTAGGCACTGAAACATAGAAGTCGGCTCCTGCGCCTCTTCCGTCTGTAAGCTCATTCACGAATTCCCTGAGGACTACAGTCATATGCCCTATGTCGGCTATGACCCCGTTGACCAGCGGATAAGATACCTTGATATTCTGCGGAGCCTTTTCAAACATGTCAAAAGCCGCATCACCATATGCGAAGAGTGTATCCTTCTTCATAATGGCTATCATATTCTTTTCATTGGTTATGGTGTCTTTACCGCTGTAGTAGATCTTTATATTACCGGTACCGAGATCGATACCAAATGCCATATTACTCAAATCAGCTGCCCCTCTTCCCTGAAGCTGTAGTATTTTCCGTCTCCGATTATGATGGAATCAAAGAATCTGATACCCGACAGCTCACACGCATCCTTAAGCCTCGTCGCCACATCCAGGTCGCAACCTGATGGCGATACATCTCCGCTCGGATGATTGTGTACCATGATGATGTTCACTGCATTGCATTTCAGCGCTTCCCTTATGATCTCCCTTACAGGGACCATCGACGTGTTCACGCCGCCCTTGGAAGCATGGTATTCACCTATCCGTCTCATCTTGGTATCGAGCATGAGCACATATACATGCTCCGTTTCAAGATACCTTAGATCCTGCATGTAGTAATCAGCCGCCTCTTTCACATGAAGGATACGGCTGCCCTTTACGCTGTCCTCTTTCCAGATCCTTTTGGCTATCTGTGCCAGACACAGGATCTGCATTGCCTTGATGCTCCCTATGCCGTCTATTGCCGTAAGGGAAGTAAGATCCGCACGGCATATGCCGCTTATATCTCCCCCGAAAGCTTCGAGCACTCTGCCGGCAAGCGTCTTGACGTCGCATCCCTTCGTTCCGCTGCGAAGTATCACAGCCAGAAGCTCTGCATCGCTCAACACTGCGGGCCCGTACTCCAGACACCTCTCATAGGGTCTTTCACAGGCAGGATATTCACTGATCCTTTTATTCATCATTCATCCTCTCTTTCCTGTGGAAAAAAGAGAATGTCAGATCGTCTCACTTAGCTAATAATCATATCATTTCAGCATTTTTCGGTCAACGATTTTGTCGTTCACCAGATACTGCAGGGAATTGATGATACCGTACTTGGCATGGCCCCATGTAAGGCCTCCCTGGAAGTAGACCGAATACGGCTCTTTTAACGGTCCGTCTGCCGAAAGCTCTATTGAAGAGCCTGATATGAAATTGCCTGCAGCCATGATCACATCGCTGTCATAACCCGGCATCGGCCAGGGTTCGGGTGTCACAAAACTGTCTACCGGTGCCGCAGCCTGTATACCCCGGCAAAATGCCTTAAGGGCGTCTTCTCTTCCGAAAGTCACGGCCTGTATGATGTCATATCTTGGCTCACTGCCGTCGGGAAGGACCTGAAATCCTAGCTTCTCGTAGATATTTGCAGCAAATATCGCACCCTTAAGGGCGGAAGCGGTCACGTACGGAGCCAGGAATAAACCCTGATACAGATCCTTCATTATCCCCAAAGACGCTCCGACCTCTCTGCCCAGTCCCGGACTCGTAAGCCTTGCCGCCGCTTTTTCTATGCAGCTTCTCTTTCCTGCTATATATCCTCCTATCGGAGCCAGTCCGCCGCCCGGGTTCTTGATAAGAGATCCGACTGCCATATCTGCTCCAACATCTGTCGGTTCGATCTCTTCCACGAACTCACCGTAGCAGTTGTCTACCATCACTATGATGTCATCGCGCAGCTCCTTTATATAGCTGATACATTCGCCTATCTGCTCTACTGAAAGCGATCTTCTGGATGAATAACCCTTTGATCTCTGTATCGCTACAAGACGCGTATCGGGTCTGATCTTTGCCTTTATACCTTCAAGATCAAAGCCGCCGTCATCCTTAAGTGCCACCTCGTCATACGTGATCTGATATTCCGCCAAAGATCCCGCGGACGGTCTGATGCCGATCACTTCCTCAAGAGTGTCGTATGGTCTGCCCGAGACCGAAAGCATGTTGTCACCGGGTCTTAAGTTTGATGACAGTGCCAGTGCGAGAGCATGTGTGCCGCAGGTTATCTGCGGACGCACGAGTGCATCTTCCGCATTAAAAATATCCGCATATACCTTTTCCAGCGTATCTCTGCCTATATCGTTATACCCGTATCCTGTACTTCCCGAAAGACAGGCTTCCTGCACCTGCTCACGGTGAAAAGCATCAAGTACCTTGAGCTGGCAGATCTCTGCCATCTCATCAGCTGCCCTGAATCTGTCTTCAAGAGCACTTTCAACCTTGCAGGCATAGTCATATACGTCCCTGTCTATGTTCAGTTTTCTGTAATATTCATACTTTTCCATCTATGTATTCCTTCATCCTGTCCGCTATCGCTTCTTTACCGTCATATTCCGTACTGTCCAGCCATATCACATCTTTTTCCCTTCGAAACCAGGTGAGCTGTCTTTTGGCGAAGTGTCTGGTCTGCTTCTTTATCTCCTCCACCGCAGTTTCAAGATCGCACAGGCCGTCAAGATGATCATAGATCTGTCTGTACCCGAGAGCCTGCATCGAAGTCATCTCCTTCTTCACCCCCATCTCCTTAAGGCGTCTTATTTCCTCCAGAAGCCCTGCTTCCATCATCATATCAACTCGTCTGTCTATACGCTCATACAGCATATCTCTGGGCATTGTGAGTACAAAGTATTTCGCATCGTATTTAGGCTTCCTCTGACTCTCCTCCTCGTTTTTTTCGGACATGTTCCTGCCGGTAAGCCTGTGATATTCCAAAGCCCTTATCATGCGCTTCAGATTGCCGTGGTTCCTGACAGCATATTCGGGATCAGTCTTTCTTACAAGCTCCTCCATATATTCGGCTCCCTTTTCGCGTGCCTCCTCCTCCAGCTCGGCTCTGAGTGTCCTGTCCACTTCATCCTCGCCGAAGTCGGTGCCCTTTATCAAAGCCTGTATATAAAAACCTGTCCCGCCGCAAATGATCGGAAGAGCCCTGTCATTTCTGATCTCCGATACGGCTTCATCCGCAAGCTTCTGAAATACCGATACATTAAATTCCTCCGTGGGATCGAGCACATCTATAAGATGATGTCTGATATCCCCTCTTTCGGATACCGGCAGTTTGGCCGAGCCTATGTCCATATGTCTGTAGACCTGCACCGAGTCGGCAGATATGATCTGACCTCCCGTTTTACGGGCCAGAAGTATAGATACATCGGATTTTCCAACGGCGGTAGGTCCCGCAACGATCACAATATCAGGCATATCCTGCCTCTAAACTATCCTTTTGAAGAATTTCTCAAGATCCTTCTCAGTAAACTCGACCATGGTGGGTCTGCCGTGAGGGCAGTTGTAGGGATTGTCGAGTGACAGCAGTCTGGAGAGCAGCTCTTCGGCTTCCATCTGGGATATCCTTCTGCCTCCCTTGACTGCAGCCTTGCATGACATCTGGGCAAGCCTGTCGCTTATCACTGATATCTCATCGGTATCGGACACCATCTCGCTCATCTCATCCAGAAGGCCGATGAATATGTCCTTCTCTTCAAGCTTCATAAAGCCTGAAGGCACGGCACGGAGTACATAGTCATTTCTTTCAAACTTCTCTATCTCAAAACCGAGTGTTTCGAAAGCTTCAATGTGCTTTTCGACAACTCTTTCCTGTCTTCCGTCAAGAGAAACGACGACCGGCGGATTGATGTACTGGGATACGACCTTCTTTTCCTTATACAGCTTCACAAACTCCTCATACATCACCTTCTCGTGAGCCGCATGCTGGTCTATGAGCAGCATCCTGTCTTTGTATTCAATGATCCAGTAGGTATCAAATACGCAGCCGACTATCCTGAACTGTGGCCTGTTCTCCGGGACTATCATCTTCTCTTCGAACATGTTAAGCTGCTTTGTCTCGGGTTCGGCTTTTTTTATCGTCTCGGCATTTTTTGTTGTCTCGCTGCCTGACGTATCATCTTCTTTTACGATGCTCTCCTGCAAAAACAGGACTTCTCCTTCTGTTATAAACGATGATGCATCTCCTGTCCTTATGGGCTCCGATGCAGACTGCATCGTCTCGCTCCGCTTTACTTCAAAAGGTTCCGGTGCCTCCTTCTCCGGTATGTATTCAGTCTTTTCTTCGCGTACGAGCTCTACTCTGTTGAGCAGCTCGACAGAACGCAGTGTATCTTCTACCGCCCTCTCCACGAGATCATATACTGCCGTACCGAGTGAAAACTTTACTTCGGACTTTCTCGGATGCACGTTCAGATCTACCATGCCGGGATCAAGTGTCAGAAAAAGAAATACAAAGGGGAACCTGTGCTGCATGAGGAAAGGCTTGTATGCCGTCTCTACGGCCTTTTCGAGTATCCTGTCAGTGACCCCGTGTCCGTTGACAAAGAATATCTCGCAGTTCCTGTTATTTCTTGCCACAAGAGGCTTCGCTATGTAGCCTGACATCGACATGCCGTTGTCCGATGCCTTGACCGGAAGCAGTGCATCACTGATGTCCCTGCCGTAGACTCTGTAGATATTATCCTTTACCGAGCCGTTGCCCGTGGTCACGAGTTTGTTGTCATTATTGACCACATACTTGAACGATATATCCGAACGTTCTATGGCAAGCCTCTGTATAAGCTCCGTAATATAACCTGCCTCGGTTGCTGCACTTTTTAAAAATTTCCTTCTTGCCGGCACATGCAGGAAAAGATTTCTTGTGATGATGGTGGTACCGTCTCCGCAGCCTATCTCCTCATAGGATATCTCCCTTCCGCCGTCAATGCGGTATCTCACCCCGGTCAGATCTCCTCTTACCTTCGTGATCATCTCCACCGACGATACTGCCGCCACAGTGGAGAGCGCCTCTCCGCGAAAGCCCAGACTTCTGATATCGAAAAGATCATCAGCGCTTCTTATCTTGCTGGTAGCATGCGGCAGGAACGCAGTCCTTACCTGCTGCCTGTCTATACCCGAACCGTTGTCGGTCACACGGATGAAATCTATCCCGCCGCCCTTTATCTCCACGGTAATGGCTGTGGAGCCGGCATCGATCGCATTCTCCACAAGCTCCTTCACTATGGACAGCGGCCTTTCTATCACTTCTCCGGCAGCTATCTTATTTATCGTTGCTTCATCAAGTACCCTTATTTCCATCTTCTGCTTCCTTCAAAGCCTTATCATGCAGTCTGTAAAGGGTGTTCATCGCATCCATGGGAGTCATCGCGTTTGGATCAAGCTCCTTGAGTTCGGTGATGATATCATCATCATGGTTCATGTCAAAGAGTGACAGCTGGTTCATCGACATCTCATCGGGCCGTTTTCTCCTCGGTGCGGAAAGATGGCTCACCCTGTCGGATATATCCTCTTCAGTGAGCTCCTGCACTATCTCGTTGGCTCTTTCCGTTACGTTATCCGGCACGCCCGCAAGATGAGCTACATGTATACCGTAGGATTTGTCTGCTCCGCCTCTTACAACCTTGCGTAAGAAGACGACCTCATCTCCTGCTTCCTTTACCGCAAAGCAGTAATTCTTAGTACCGTCCACCTTACCCTCAAGCTCTGTGAGCTCATGGTAATGCGTTGCAAACAGAGTCTTGGCTCCGCACTTTCTTTTATCGCTTATATGCTCCACCACAGCCCATGCTATGGCCAGTCCGTCGTAAGTAGATGTGCCTCGTCCTATCTCATCGAGTATGATAAGAGAATCCTTCGTAGCATTTCTTAATATGTTTGCGACCTCAGTCATCTCCACCATGAAGGTGGACTGTCCGGAAGCAAGATCGTCAGAGGCTCCCACCCTCGTAAATATCCTGTCTACTATCGATATCTCGGCACTGTCACACGGCACATACGATCCAATATGGGCCATCAGCACGATAAGGGCCGTAAGCCTCATATATGTGGATTTGCCGGCCATGTTCGGTCCGGTTATGATGGATATCCTGTTGTCGCTCTTATCCAGATAAACATCATTTGTAACAAAGGATCCTCCGGGTATCATCTTTTCGACTACGGGATGCCTTCCGCCTTTTATCGATACGACACCCTTTGTATTGATCTTAGGTCTAACGTAGTTGTCATGCTCTGCGACATAGGAAAGTGAGCACAGCACATCGGTATATGCAACAGCCTTCGCCGTATCCTGCAGCCTGTTGATATTCTCTGCAAGGGTTTCCCTGATCTCGGTAAAAAGAGCCCTCTCAAGAGCAAAAAGCCTCTCTTCCGAATTGAGCAGCTTATCCTCCATCTCCTGCAGTCTGGCCGTAGTATATCTTTCGCCTCCGGCAAGGGTCTGCTTCCTGATAAAGTCCTCCGGCACAAGCGACAGATACGAATTCGTCACCTCAAAATAATAGCCGAAGACCTTGTTTGATCTGATCCGAAGATTCTTGATGCCGGTACTTTCTCTTGTATCGCTTTCGAGCTTCATGAGCCATTCTTTGCCGTTGTTCTTTATATCTCTAAGCTCGTCGGCCTCCTTTGAATAGCCGTCTCTTATTATCCCGCCCTCATGCACGGTCACCGGCGGCTCATCGCAAAGAGCCCTGTCGATAAGCTCATACATATCCTGCATGGTATCTATGTCATCTGCAAGACGCTTTATAAGAGCCGATGAGAAGCCCTGCAATATGTTCTTTATGGGGCCCAGCATCGACATGGATGATTTGAGTGCAATGAGATCCCTCGGATTGGCCGTCCTGAATACGACCCTCCCCATCAGTCTTTCTATGTCATAGATCGTGTTCAGATACTCCCTTATCTCATCCCTGTCAACGAGCTTTTCTGAAAGCTCGGCTACGGCATCAAGTCTTTCTTCTATAGCCTTTTTGTTGATGAGAGGCCGCTCCAGAAACTGCCTCAGCATCCTCGCTCCCATTGCGGTCTTTGTCTTGTCGAGTATCCAGATCAGTGATCCTCTCTTCTCCTTCTCCCGCAATGTGCATGTAAGCTCAAGATTGCGTCTTGTAGATGAATCTATGAGCATGAAGCTTCCGGCGTTGAGTATGTTTATCTTTGTAATGTTTTCGAGGTCGTTTTTCTGTGTCTCGTACAGATATATGAGCAGAGCTCCCGCAGCAGACATGGCACATGGCATATCGTGAAGCCCCAGACCGTCGGTATGTGCCACACGGAAGTGCTCTTTGATAAGATCATTCCCCGCATCCTCATCGAAGTATCTGGGCGCAAGTGCATTCACGCAGATGTGCTGTGCCTGCCTCAGTTCCTCGATATTGATACCGCTCATGAAAAGAGCTTCATTGCAGATGATCTCCTTTGGAGAAAATCTGAGTATCTCGTCCTTAAGGCGTATGACGTCATCTATCTCAGCCACGGAGAATTCACCCGTTGTCACGTCCGATATCGCAAGACCAAACCTGTCGGATGAATAAAGTATGCAGACAATATATGAATTGACCGAACCGTCCATCTCGGAGATGTTTGTATTGGTACCCGGTGTGACTACCCTTATCACACCGCGTCTGACTATCCCCTTTGCGTCCTTCGGGTCCTCCAGCTGCTCGCATATGGCCACCTTGTAGCCGGCTTCAGCCAGCTTGTTGATGTATATCTCCGCAGCATGAAAAGGGACACCGCACATCGGTGCCCTTTCATCCAGTCCGCAGGCCTTCCCCGTCAGAGTCAGCTCCAGCACTCTGGAGCATTCCTCCGCATCGTCAAAGAAGAGCTCGTAGAAGTCCCCCAGTCTGTAAAAAAGTATACAGTCATGATACTCCTCCTTCATCTGGAGGTAGTGCTGCATCATCGGACTGACTTTGCTTTTGTCTACTTCCTTATACGTCATTCTTATGCCGGCAATGCATCAGTCCATCTGGAAGCGGCTGACTATAGCCTTCATGTTCTCCGAGCACTTCTCCGTCTCATCGACTATCTGCTCGGTATCCGCAGTGAGCGATACGATATCCGTGGTCTTGTTTGCCACATCAGTTACGCCTCTTGCAGACTCATTGATCGTGCTGTTCATACCCGAGATCGAATCGGATACATCGTTAATGGAGCTTGACAGCTCTGCCACAGCCTGATGTATGGATGTCATATTCTCCTCGAAGCTGTTTGCATCCTCCGAGTATCCCTCGGCTATCTCATCGAACTTCGCATAGTCTGCCATAGCATTGTTGTCGATATAATCAAGCGCTCTTGTGAGGCAGTCGCTCATGTTTGCCACCGAATGATTGACCTCGGCAACTATATCATTGATACCGCTTACGGTATCGGATGACTGGTTTGCGAGATTTCCTATCTCTTCAGCCACGACAGCGAAGCCTCTGCCGGCCTCTCCGGCTCTTGCAGCCTCTATCGAAGCATTGAGTGCCAGCAGATTGGTCTGGCTTGCGATACTCCTGATCTGCTCGGTGAGCTCGTTGATCTTCTCCACGGCCTTACTCTGCTCTATAGCCTCATCTGACTGCTTCTTCACATCATCAAACACTGCCTTTGCATTGTTGATGGAATTCTGTACATCTTCTTTGATGGCCTCAGCCTTGCTCTTGATCTCTACTGCATGTGCGGCACCCTGCTCGGAAAGATCGTTGATCTGGCCGGCATTCTGTACCATTACGGTCACGTTATCGTTGATAGTATCAGTGGTATCTGCCGCTTCCTGCATACCTGCAGCGAGTTCCTGAGATGTAGCCGAGTTGTCAGCAGAGTTATCGTTCAGCTTCACCGCCGTATCCTTGAGCTGATTAATGATCTCATCCAGACGTCCTTCCGATCCGTCAATCTCACCTACGACTGTCCTCAGCACCTGTCTGAGAGATGCTATATCTCTTGCGATGCTTCCTATCTCGTCTTTCCTGTACTTCACAAGCTCGGACTTCTCATTATGTCTGAGATCCAGCCTTGCCGAATCCTGCAGTATCTCCGTGAGTATACCCATCGGTTTCAGCATAACACGCGCCACTATAGTCATTATTATGGCCATGATTACAAATACTATGGCTATTATTATTGTCGACTTGATCGAAGTCGAATTGATCGGGGCAAATATATCATCCTCGTCTACTGTGATGATGAGTATATTGTTTGAAACAGGCTGAATGTAGAAGGCCGCATATTTCATAGCGCCCTTGTACAGGTACTCTATGACACCGGGCTCAGGTATGGTGCCGCTTTGCATCTTGCTCAGCAGATCCTTTACGGCAGCATTCTCTACCGGCTCCCCTATCTTTTCGGGCTTCGGGTGATAAAGCATGATCCCACTCTTATCCACGGCGTATGCGTAGCTTGAATCGCAGTTCTCAAGCTTGATATCAGCTATAAGCTCTGCAAGTATGCCGGGATCGGCATTTATCTGCAGTTCTCTGGCATCCATCAGTGCTCCGCCTATCTTTACCATTGTCAGCAGATCGTTCTTTACAGTCTCTTTGTAGTTGTTCCTGAATTCTACATTGTTGACTACTTCAGAAATGA
>JAEEGO010000008.1 GCA_016280355.1 Lachnospiraceae bacterium
CTTTGGGGGCTCCCAAAAAACAGATAGCTACCAATACAATGGATGCCATAAAGAGCGGTATCATATTCGGAGAGGCATCGAGGATTGACGGCATGATAGACCGTTTCCAGAAGGAGATGGGCTATGATTCCAAGGTCGTAGCTACAGGAGGACTGGCATCAGTCATAGTGCCTCACTGCAAGCACGATATCATCACGGATCCGAGCCTGATGCTCAAGGGATTGAAGATCCTGTATGATAAGAACGCTTAAGAAGGAGCGGCAATGATACAGAGATTCCGGCAGCTTAGCAGAGAGGTAGTGGATACCAATGTAATCTTTCAATACTGTAAGGATCAGGTAGAACTGCCCGACGGACAGGTGGAAGAGTATGTGGCCTGTGTGCACAAAGGAGCATCAGCAGTGGTGCCGGTGCTGCCTGATGGGCGGATACTCATGGTGCACCAGTACCGATATGCGATCGACAGAGAGACCATAGAGATACCTGCAGGCGGAAGGAACAGTACGGAAGAGCTCTTTGAGACAGCCGCAAAGAGAGAGCTCGAGGAGGAGACCGGCTATACTACGGATACAGATCTCGAGCATCTTATCACCATAGCGACAGCCATCGCATACTGCGATGAGATCATAGAGGTCTATGTGGCGAGGGACTTAAGGCGGACAAGCCAGCATCTGGATCCCGATGAGTATATCGATGTGGAAGCCTTTGAGGTCGATGATCTGGTGGACATGATCTACAACGGACAGATCCAGGATTCCAAGACGATAGCATCCGTTATGGCCTACTATAACCGCATACGGGGCTGATAACGTTACGTTATTTGATTTATTTGTTACAAATTGCACATAATTTATTAACATAAAAAATTAAAAATTATTAAAAATTTTTTTTTCACAACATGTTGTGACGGCCTTTAAAACGCCGACCGACATGTTGTGATTTTTATGTAAAACAGTGCGTTTTTCGTTGATTTTACGCGAAAAATCGGTTTGCTTTTCTCATATCAAGTCTATATAATGGGTGAAGTGATAAGTCTCCGGTCAAGACATATCACTTAGGGAGAGGGAAATTTCGTATATGGAAGAACAGATCGAAGCGTTCATAAACTATTTACATAACGTAAAAAAGACTTCGAAGAACACAGAGCTTTCTTACAGAAGAGATTTGAAAAAGATGGCAGCCTATCTTAACACGAAAGGCATTGTCGATCCGTCTAAAGTCACTTCAGAGATTCTCAGGGATTACATCGAAAACAGTGAGGAGCATAAGGCTGCGCCCGCATCGGTATCGCGTGCCATAGCTTCCATGAGAGCTTTCTATTCTTATCTGGAGAAGGAAGGGAAGATATCTTCCAATCCTACAGAGGGACTTAAGGCTCCCAAGATCGAGAAGAAGCTTCCTCAGATAATGACGATGGATGAGGTCATAAGGCTCCTTAACCAGCCTTCGGGTGATACACCCAAGGATATCAGGGATAAGGCAATGCTTGAGCTTCTGTATGCTACAGGCATGCGTGTGACGGAGCTCATCACCCTCAAGGTGGATGACGTCAATCTGCAGATGAACTACGTGGATTGCCACGATCCTCACAAGGACAGGATCATCCCATTCGGTATAGAAGCAAGGAACGCGATAAGGAACTACATGGATCATGCAAGAGAGGCACTGATCGCAAACAATGATGAGCAGACTCTCTTTGTGAATATGTCCGGTGAGCCGATGAGCCGTCAGGGCTTCTGGAAGCTGATCAAGTACTATACCAAGAAGGCCGGCATAGAGATGGATATCACACCGCATACACTGCGTCACAGCTTCGCGGCGCACCTGGTGGAGAACGGTGCGGACCTTAGGTCGGTACAGGAGATGCTCGGACACTCCGATATCTCTACCACACAGATATATGCGACTCTGAGCCACAACAGGATCAGAGAGGTATATGCGAAAGCTCACCCGAGACATTAAGGGGTTGGCAAATATCGATAAAATGGCGTATCCTTGTTAAGGATACGTCTTTAATTTTTAAACGGAGGTTAGCAACATGAAACAGTATTCTGAGATGGACAAGAAAGAGATGAAGAAGGAGCTTGAAGCGCTCCGGCTTGAATATGATAAATATCAGAATATGGGACTGAACCTCGATATGAGCCGCGGCAAGCCGTGCAAGGAGCAGCTCGATCTGTCGATGGAAATGATGGATACGCTGTATTCGGGAGCGGACCTTACATGCGAAGACGGTACAGACTGCCGCAACTACGGAGGGCTCACGGGAATCAGGGAGTGCAAGGTGCTGATGGGAGACATGATGGAGAACAATCCGGATAATATAATACTGTACGGAAACTCTTCGCTGAACGTAATGTACGATTCGATATCAAGAGCCATGACTCACGGTATCATGGGACATACGCCCTGGTGCAAGCTGGATCATGTGAAGTTCCTCTGTCCTGCACCGGGATATGACAGGCATTTCAAGATCACGGAGTATTTCGGTATAGAGATGATACCTGTGAAGATGACACCCGAAGGTCCCGATATGGATGAGGTGGAGAAGCTTGTATCGACGGATGAGGCTATAAAGGGAATATGGTGCGTACCGAAGTATTCCAATCCTCAGGGATATTCTTACTCGGATGCTACAGTCAGGAGGTTTGCAAGACTGAAGCCTGCAGCAAAGGACTTCCGTATCTTCTGGGACAATGCTTACTGCATACATCACCTCTATGACGACAATCAGGATCATATCATAGAGATCCTTGCGGAGTGCAAGAAGGCAGGCAATCCGGATCTCGTATATAAATTTGCTTCCACGTCCAAGATAACCTTCCCCGGAAGCGGTATAGCTGCTTTGGCATCATCGCTCAACAATCTGGAGGATATTAAGACACAGCTTAAGAATCAGACCATAGGACACGACAAGGTCAATCAGCTGCGCCATGTGAGGTTTTTCAAGGATATACACGGCATGGTAGAGCATATGAGAAAGCATGCAGATGTGATAAGACCCAAGTTCGAAGCGGTCGAAGAGATTTTCAAAAAGAACCTTTCGGGTCTTGGGATAGGAGAGTGGACAAAGCCGAACGGCGGATACTTCATAAGCTTTGATACTCTGCCCGGGTGTGCGAAGGAAGTTGTGGCAAGAGCAAAGAAAGCAGGAGTGACCATGACGGGTGCAGGCGCTACATGGCCTTACGGAAAGGATCCTCAGGACAGCAACATCAGAGTCGCACCGACATATCCTTCACTTGCGGATCTGAAGGTGGCTGCAGAGCTCTTCACACTTTGTGTGAGGATAGTAAGTCTGGAAAAGCTTATCGAGGGGAAATAACAAGTCCGGAGAAGAGCTCACACATCTCATCGGATGGGAGCTTGACCACTTTCCGGTCGTAGGTGACGACACCGTTGGTCTCGTCTTCGACATCGGACAGCTGGGTATATATGGCACCGCACAGACCTTTTGCTATGACAGGCTGTACCTCATTAAGGTACAGCCTTTTTATACGCTCTAAAAGCTGACTGCTGTTTGCAGTGCTGCCGTAGCCGTAGGCTTTTTTATTGAATACATGATCCTTCACACGGTATGTGTAGCCGCCGCACTCTGACAGGATGACCGGTCTGATGTCAGGCTCGAAGTGATAGGTATGATTGTAAATATGGACGCTTTTTACATCACCGGCTCTCTGGTCGAACCAGCCCGAAGCAGAATCGATGATCCTTGACGGGTCGAGTGCGCGAAGCCTTGAGGTTGCTTCTCTGGAGTCCGACTGTCCCCAGCCTTCGTTGAATATGGTCCAGTACATGATGCACGGGAATGAGATGAGCTGCTCGACTGTCTCGTCCATGCGCTTAAGGAAAACGGCAGTCTCATCGGGAGTCGGTGCGGGACCGAAGTCCTTCTTCTCCTTGAAGCCTATGTTTGGGAGCAGCGTATCGGAAAGAAAAGAGTACTTTCCGTTGTTTACGATATCCTGAAAAACTATGATGCCGAGTCTGTCACAGGCAGCATAGAAGAGATCGGATTCGACCTTGATATGCTTGCGAAGCGTATTGAATCCGAGGCTTTTTGCGGTAAGTATATCCTGATCGAAAAGCGAAGGGTCTGCA
>JAEEGO010000076.1 GCA_016280355.1 Lachnospiraceae bacterium
ATATGGTTATCCTCTCCTATGTCGCCGGTATTGCTCGCCGTGAGCATGGTATAGAGGTTCAGTGTGGCGCTCTCCGTCAGGTCCGCACCGTCCATATAGATCATGATCGTACGGCCCTTCGCAGTCCTGCCGGGATCTACGGGGGTGTCGCCTCCCGCGGGCGTGCTCCTGCCGCCGGAGTCCTTGGATCCTCCGCTGCCATCGCCCTGGTTCCAGTCGTACCAGTCATACCATTCGTCCCAGTCCTCCCACTCATCCCAGTCATCGTCCGTGATCTCATCATAGGTCTTCAGATAGTTCATGTAGCTGGCCAGATTCGCGTTACTGGCTTCAGCTCCTATGTATGAAAGATATGCGGAATAGTCTAGCTTATTGTCCTTGTCATATATGCCGCCCTTGGCGAGAGAACCGCCTCTGACACCCACTATAAAAAGCTTCGTGCGGTATGCGTTCCTGTGCCTTAAGTCTATGCCCTTCTCCCCGTTCCAGTGGGGCAGCATGATGCGGCTCGCAAAACCCGGGGCTGTCTCCCATGTGTCTATGTCAGTCTCTATTCCGTTGGCGGATACCTGCAGATCCGCTATTGGTATCAGCAGTACATCTATCTCATTGATGCCGTCCTCTATCACTGCGGCATCGGCTCCGCCGTTGTATATCGCTATGAATCCGTCGAAGGTGTCGTATCTGAGGATGTCTCCCTTGTAGAGTACATTGGACAGCCATTCACTTCCGGAGTTCCCGTAGTTCCCGATGCTTCCCGAGGTGTTGTAGACACCGTTCAGGTTGTTCTCTCTGGCGTACTCGGCAGCTTTTACATCTCGCTGATTGAGCAGTTCCTTCAGCCTGCCGTCATCCTTCCAGTCTTCCCTGACCACTGTACCTACCGACACCATGGCCCCGAGGTCTTCCTCGATCCTTATATCCGCCACGGCAGCGTTCGCAGCCTCCACCGTCTGTACCGTATAGGTGGACGTAGCTGAGAACGCCATCATGAACGCCATGAAGAGCGCTGCCCGTCTGCCTGCTTTTTTCAGTCTTCTTCCTCTCATAGATACATCTCCTCTTCCCTGATCAAACGTATCTTAAAAAAACACACTCATTGTATATATCGGTCTGTTACATAAGAAAATCAATCGGTTCCGGATTGTAATACCATAGATCATGGTAATCCGCAAGGGTAAAGGGCTCGTAGTCCTTAAGTTCATAATGCATCACGACATGGTTCTCGGTCTGCCCGACCTCCTCCAGTCCGCAGTCCTCCAGATACTGCCTCATGTCGTTGGTCTTTGATATCACCACGTAGCCTGTCCCTGTCTCCTCGAGGCCCTTCTCGAACTCATCATAGGGTATCCTCATCCCCAGGGCCACCACTGCCAGCAGCCTGTTGCAGTAGTTCTCATCCTTCAGGGCTGTCTCGTAGTCCAGCACCCCGGACACTGCATCTATATATGCCTCCCTGTCACACGCAAGCAGTATCGATGCATCGTACTGCCTTATGATCATGTTATAGTCGTACTCCATCATGGCTCTGGGGTACAGATCCTCAGGATCCCGGCTTTCGGCATCCCTGTGAATGATCTGCGCCACCTCCGGTATCTCCGTGGGTACATGGTAGATGTTCGGTGATACTATATATCCATCACTGTAAAGCCAGTGGCCGCCTGCGATAAGTATCAGCAGGATAAAAGCCGTACATATCCCTTTCCTTACATTATCCTTCCCTTCCCCCTGCGCTGCAGCATACTCTGTCACGAGTACCGTGCCTGCCACGGATATGCAGGTGATGACAGGAGCCATCCACAGAAATCTGTAATATTCCTTATTCACATCAAAGAAGCTGTTGAGCGCCACCGGGAATACCGGATTATATACCGTAAGTGCCATCACAAGAAACTGCGGCAGGAAGATCTCCCTCATCCTGTTCCTGTCATACTTCACATCCTTTATCCTGCTCTTCATCACAGGGGCAAAGGAAAGAAAAACAAGCGATACGATATAGAGAGCAAAGTATATATTTCCCTCATAGTACAGACCTATGCATCTGAAGATATATCCGTATCCGCTTTGTGCTATGTTAAGACTCTGCATCCTTACCTCTGATATGTGTAAAACACTACTATGTTCCTGACATAGAGTATGTATATCCCCGTCAGTGCCACTCCCGGTATCATGCATAAGATCGACTTGGGTATGACCCATATATCCTTACGCATGAAAGCCAGCGGTATCATCGTCACTCCTATCATCGCCGGGACCAGCATATTTGATGAGCTTGAGAGCACAGGCGCCCCCAGAGCTATGAGCAGCAGTGTAAGCCATGCTCTTATGTCCTTCACGTCATCCAGAAGCTCCGTATAGACAAAGAGGATCCCCGGCAGCACCACGTTTGCCAGCAGGCATTTGCCCTCATAGTTTCTCGTGGTGAGGAAGGTCGATGTGGTGTATATCGTGATCATGAAGAAATTCGCTACGGAAGAAAAAACAAGGAAGAGACAGATCTTTCCCGCGTCATCGCCGAAGATCCGTCTCCCCATCATATACATGACCATGAAGGTGAGCAGCATCGCCGTCGCAGACATCGTTATCTTGCACCACAGCAGAGGGTGTATGCGAAACAGGCTGCACATCACCGCATCGTTCATCGGAAATGTGGCGAAGAAATACCTCATCTCGAAATGATCCTGCCAGTCTCCCGTGAAGGGATCATATATATTCAGCGTATCCGTCTGAAGGGAAGTCGTGACATTGCCCACATAGAATGATGCATCCAGCGTGAACTGATAGCTGATCAGCACGATCGCCGCAAAAGTTATAAAAACAAGCGTCATGATGATGAACGCCGGGCGGTGTGAGTTTATAAATGAAGCCGCCTTCCGCGCAGCAGGTTTACATAACGCATACCCTCTGATCACTCCGATAAGAGAAACCGCAATGACCACCGCTATCCAGAGCTTTGTAAGGACGTGCAGAGGTCTCCACTTCAGAGTGACCGCTATGCAGCATACGGAAAAGAGCAGATAATAAAAAAAGAAGCCCGTGAAAACCGTCCTTGAAAGACTCATTCCTCTGTCTGCGACTTCGGAAGGTCTGCGGCTCCACGGACACCTGCTGATGCCCCGGATGTGTATTGCACACCCGAAAAGGAAAAATAATATTATGTTAACTAATACAAGTGCCAGCGCCTGCACTATCGCCATATCTTACTCCAGACTCTCTATCCTCTTATCCAGATCCTGTGAAAACCCGTATATCGTATTGATCTTGGCGTTGAGCTTCACTATCGATACTATCATCGCCACTGCAAACAGCAGGAAAATGACATATCCCGCTATAATGAGCCTCCACTTCTGCCTGTTGTTCACTATATCATCCTCCCCGGTGTCGCATTCCTTATCATCCTTATCCCCGTGCCTTACAAGAGGCGATGCCCCTATCAGTATCATCCCTGCGTAGAATGCGGCTTCGCCAAGTCCCGGCATCTGCCCCGAGAGCACTCCGGATATCACGGATATCATGCATGATGTAAGAGCAGCCGCTCCCGCAGCCAGCAGTATCGCTCTGGACCATTTCCTGTCTATCAGGAAGAGTGCCAGTGCCGGCAGCATCAGATACGCCATCAGAGCTTCAGCTCCTCCCTGGGCTGGCTCTTGTACCACTCATAGGAAAGCCTGATGCCCTCCTTAAGGGAAACCTTTTCCTTCCAGCCTATATCATGAAGCTTCGATACATCCAAAAGCTTCCTCGGTGTACCGTCGGGCATGCTGTCGTCCCAGACTATCTCTCCTTCGTATCCCACTGTCTCTTTTACAAGATTCGCGAGATCCTTTATGGATATCTCCTTTCCGGTACCTATGTTCACATGCTCTTCGCCGCTGTAGTTTTGCAGCAGATACACGCAGGCATCCGCCATATCGTCCACATAGAGGAATTCCCTCAGCGGAGCTCCCGTACCCCAGAGCGTCACATTGGGTGCACCGCTCTCCTTTGCATCGTCAAACTTCCTGATCAGGGCAGGCAGCACATGTGAGCTGCTGAGATTGAAATTATCGTTGGGACCGTAGAGGTTCGTAGGCATGCATGAGATAAAGTCATCTCCGTACTGCTGCTTGAAGAATCTGCACATCATAAGTCCGGATATCTTCGCTATGGCATAGCCTTCGTTTGTCTTCTCCAGAGGGCCTGTCAGAAGCTCTGACTCGACGATGGGCTGCCGGGCCATACGGGGATATATGCAGGAGCTTCCGAGGAAGAGCAGCTTCTTCACCTTGTACTCATGCGCCGCACCTATCACGTTGCACTGTATGGCGGAATTGATGTATATGAAGTCTGCCGGAGCTGACTGGTTGGCATTTATCCCACCCACATGGGCCGCTGCCAGAACCACGTATTCCGGTCTTTCCTTCTCAAAGAAATCAAACACCGCCTTCTGATCCGTAAGGTCCATTTCGGCGTGTGTCCTTGTCACTATATTGTCATAGCCTTCACGCTTCAGCGATCTGACTATCGCAGATCCCACGAGTCCTCTGTGTCCTGCTACATATATCTTTGCATTCTTTTCTATCATGATACTCCTCTCTATAAGGCGATCCCTACTGCCAGCCCCAGTAAGCATCCGAAGAACACCTGCAGCGGAGTATGTCCCACCAGCACCTTAAGTGTCTCCTCCGGTGTCTTGAACTCCGCGTAGTTCTCACTGAATATCTCCGTAAACTGATTCAAAAGCTCTGCCTGCTTGCCTGTCTCCCGTCGCACGCCCATGGCGTCATACATCACAACGAAAGCCAGCACGAAGCATACCGCAAAGACAGGCGAGGCCGGTCCTTCATTGATGAAAGCCGCTGTCGCAAGCCCCGTCACAAAAGCCGAATGTGAACTCGGCATGCCTCCGGAGCCTATAAGCCTTCCCGGATCGAATGACTTTGTCAGTATCAGATTGATGACTGTCTTTATTATCTGTGCCAGAGCCCAGCTGATCACAGCCGTTATCAACAGTTTATTTGAAAGCAGTGCTCCGATTATGTCGTTCATACCAGCCCGTCCCCGAAGTATTCCTCTATGGCCGCTTCCCAGTCGGCGAAGGTATATGCGTCGGTAAGCCTCAGCATATAGTTGTCGAGTATTGAATAAGCAGGCCTCCTCGCGCTGCCCGGATTCTTCTTCATGTACTCCTCCGTGGATACATGTACCACCCTGGTATCCTTTCCGGCAAGCTTCAGTACCCTTTCTGCAAAGGCGGCCCAGTTCGTATCTCCCTCGCAGGTTCCGTGGAACAGGCCGTAATTGTCTGTCGGAAGCAGGGCATGGATACAGCGTGCCAGCTCCTTTGCGCTCGTAGGAGTGCCAAGCTGATCGTCCACCACCGTGAGCTCATCATGTGTTTTGGAAAGCTCAAGCATGGTCTTTGCAAAATTGTGCCCGTCTCCGTAGAGCCAGGCTGTCCTTATCATGAAATATCTGTCGGCGAACTGCTTTACGAATTCCTCTCCCGCAAGCTTTGTCCTGCCATATACGGATACAGGACCCACGGGATCAAACTCTGTCCTCGGATGATCCGATGTTTCTCCGGAAAAAACGTAATCTGTAGAAATGTGTATGAGCTTCGCATGCGCCTCTGAAGCCGCTATCGCAAGATTTCTCGGCCCTATCGCATTTATCTTCATGGACAGTTCCCTGTCCGTTTCCTGCTTATCCACTGCGGTATATGCCGCACAGTTGATGATCGCCTCAGGAGCCGTATCACGTACAAACTTCATCACGGCATCCGTATCGGTGATATCGAGTTTTATCTCAGCCGTGACATCACAGCCTATGAGCTCGTATCTGTCGTCTCCTTCAAATTCTCTGCCTATTGCTCTGCCAAGCTGCCCGTTGCAGCCGGTCACTATTATCTTTCTGCTGTCCACTCTTTTTTCTCCGAAACACGAAATGTTGTGTACTGCTTCGCACAAAAATACATTGTGTAGTATAGCACCTTAAGAGCACGATAGCAACGCATTGTCTCAAACTGTATCTATAAAAGGATCTTTTTAGGCCATTTGCATATACCTACTTCCAATGCCCTTTCTTCCTTCAGGTGAAAATCAGCATATTTACAGTACCAGCATCCCTTCAGGCATGGGATCGCATCTTTTCTGGCGGTATACGCGGGACATATATCCCCCGGCCAGACACTCCCGTCTCTTTTCGGTACATCATATGCTGTTTTCTTTTCACTCATTTCCGTTCCTCATCGGTCTTCTCCGGTCTTTGCAGTGTATAGACAAAATGGCTTTCACTGTTTTTGTTTATAAAATATACCGCAGCATAAGAAAAACAGACCGGTATCGCACGGATTCCGGTCTGTTTTACACGGTTTTTGACACACCTGCTATATTATCATCCTGACTTTGAAGATCTTATCTTCCGCTATGTATCTGATCTCACTGTCGGTCTGCTTCACAAATGCCAGTACGCTCTTCGTTCCTATACCGTGATCACCTGCCGTCGCATAAGGATGTCCCTCTTCATCGAGCGGGACCTTTCCGTCGCACGGATTGGATATCTCAAGCAGCAGCTGTTCCTTATACTTCGCCTTGATCTCGATGAACCTCTCATCCTCGGGCAGCTCTTCACAGGCATGGATCGCGTTTTCCAGCAGATTGCTCACAACGATCGCAAGCTGCATCTCATCCACTCCCGTTTCGAACGGTATGTTAGTCGATGCCTCCACTCTGATGTTTTTCCTTTCAGCCACGGATACATAGTGCGTGATGGCTGCATTCACGGTAGTATTCTCGCAGAATTTTCTCGCTGACCTCGGCTCCTGTGACAGACGTTCCTCGAGGCACTTCTTCACCTCCTCTGTCTTGCCCTCCTGCATCAGCGACATCAGCAGGGCTTCAAAATGTCTCCTGTCGTGCCGCATGGCCCGATCCTGCTGTATGAGTTCTTCCGCAGTCAGCAGCCTGTCCCTCATACTCTGGGCCGCCATCTCAAGCACAGCTGCTTCAGCCTTCAGCTTCAGCTCATTCTGCTTCAGCACGGTGGCATCCACAAGAGCGTACAGCTTGCCGAACTCTTCCCCGTTATCTGTCAGCACATTCTCCTCAGGTGAGTAGATCCTGTCTTCCGACGTTATCATATCACCGTTTTCTATTGCTTTTCGAAGTTCCTTTACCACTTCATCGGGCTCTTTTTCTATCTTCGGTAAGAGATGCTTTGCCGGTTCATTGTAATACTGCACCGTACCGGAGTTGTCCACTGCTATGACAGCCTCTGACAGCCTGTCTATCATAAACTCACGTGCGACATCTATAATTCCGAGAAGATTGTATCTGAAGATCGCGACAAACATGAACACAGTAGCCACTATGTTGCCGAGCATTGTCACATCAAATACATAGGTGATATCAAAAATATGGAATATCTGGATCATATAAAAGTCACTCTCAGCGGTAATGGCAAAAATGATGATCCAGAGCCTTCTTCTTGCCGACTCTCTCTTTTCTTTGTACAAAGCCCTGAAAATCCAGAAAAATGCAAGCGCGGCGTAAACGGTCTGCAGCTGCATCAGGAAATTGTGGACAATACCGTTAGTTGTATCAAGTGACGGGAAAAGTCCGTCCGTCACGAAGTTGTACGTTGCATAATACAGATGATGATATCTGAGTGTCAGTATGAATCCGTAGATCAGTATATGTATCACTACAAGTACGCGTGTAAGCAGAGCCGGAAGTCTGACATGGCACAGCTCTGCCACAAACATGAAAAGAGCAAAGGCGATCCACACCCTGCCCAGGTATGAAAGCTGAAGAGCATTGATATAGGCCTCCTCGTTGTAGGACATCAGCTTTATTAAACCGCCGACGATATTTACGAGTGTAGCTATGCAGCTCAAAAGCAGATATGCATGCAGCGGCGTCTTAAGGCTCTTGAAAACTATCCAGCTTTCGAGGAAAAGTCCGAATATACTTATAAACAGGATTGCAAGCATCAGGTCGTGCATAGTTAAAACCTGTACTCCATGTATTTATCAAGCACCTCTGTATACCTGCTCTTTGATACCGGTATCTGCTCATTGTTCCGGAGTGTGATATCGGTTTTTGTGAGCTTGTCTATCGCTGCCGTATTTACTGCTATGGATTCATGGCACCGGATGAAGTCCTCTCCGCTGTGATTATTCTCCATATACTCCGAAAATCCTATCCTCAGCGTAGCGGTAGAGATAATATCTCCTGTTATCATATGATAGGAGACCACATGGTTCCTGTAGTCTATATACATTATCTCAGGTATCCTCAGGGTGCAGAAGCCTCCCTTTGCCTTTACCGTGATGCTTTTTTCTTCCTCGGTCTCGATTCTGGATACAGCCATATCGAGAGTCGCAAAAAGCTTCTCCTTTCCGACCGGCTTCATTATATAATTGATCGGATTCACGTCGAAGGATTCAAGGGCATATGAACTCTCGGATGTTGCAAATATGATCTGTGCATCCGGCTGGTTCCAGCGAAGGTCCCTTGCCGCCTGTATCCCCGTCACCATAGGCATCACGATATCCAGTATGTAGATCTGCGGCCTGAACTGCTCGCACTCCACTATCAGTGTATCAGGATGATCAAATACCCTGACTTCGGCCTGCAGCTTCTTCTCGCCAAGATATTCCTCCACAAGGCCGTGTACTCTCTCTCTGTCGGCACTGTCATCATCACATATTGCTATACGCAGCATATATTTTCTCCTTCAGTTCATCTTTTCCGTTTATGATTATATTACAATTGCGCTGTTATTCAAAAAGATCCCGATCATCATGATCAGGATCTTTCCGCTTATTTATATTCCGCTCTGTGTCATACCGCTACGAGATATCCGTTTTTCCCATACCTCTGACCCATTTTCCTGTAGGGTGCGGTTGCCTTTTTGAGCTTTTTATCCTCCATGAACCTGAGATTCGGATTGCTGCACCTGACTTCGGTTCCGCCATATGTGCAGCCGAGTTTCTCTGCTATTTCTTTCAGCTGTCCCTCTCCGTTTTCGAGCTCTATGCTCTCATCGGATCCGCCGTGAAGTATGAAGGATATTGTTGTTTCCTTATCCTTGGGGGTGAGCGTCTCCATAAACTCCGTCAGAGCTCCCGGTACGCAATCACCCTCAAGGGGGAGGGCTATAAGAATATTGTCACAGGCATCATATGCATCGCGGGCTATATCCCACATATTCCTGTTGGAAAGCGAATAGATCTCGAAGGTATTGTCTCCGTTCTTCATGCCTTCCGCAAAGCTCTTAATGATCCTTTCCGTATTGCTGATCTGCTTTTCTCTCGGACTTCCGTTTATTATCAGTGTATGCATTGTCCTGCCTCCTTTTCTCTTGATCTCACAGGGAGGATATCATCAGACATAAAAACAGATCGGATCTGCACTGATTCCGATCTGTTTTACACGGATTTGGATATTACTGCCGTTTTACCTTTTATAAGGGTCTCTTTTCTTTTTCATCTCATACATCATCCCGTCAGATTCTTTGATCATATCCGCGAGTTCTTCGTCGTAGCCCTGTACCTTCTTTATCAGCGGTCCATAGCTCATATCTATCCTGTATGGCAGGCTCAGCCTGTCATTATGCTCCCTGATGGTCTTTTCCATACGCTCACAGAATTCCGTTATCGCTTTATCCGCCTCTTCACGTGTACCTATTATCAGGAATTCGTCTCCACCCGTCCTAAACGCCATATCATCATATGTGAGGACATCCCTTATCATCCTTGACAGCTCTCTCAGCGCTTCATCGCCGTGCTCATGTCCGTAATTGTCGTTTATCGGCTTCAGTCCGTTCATGTCAGCCACACATACGAACAGGTACTTATCCTCCTGCTGTGCCCTTGTATATATCTTCTCGGAGTACTGTTCCATGCCTTTCCTGTTATAGAAGCCTGTCACAGGATCAGTCAGGAGCTCCTTTTTCAGCATGCTCTTTTCTTCATTAAGCCTGTTGTAATGGTCTGTCGAATCAACAAGGACATACAGCCTTCCGAGGCTCTCCCCGTTATAGAGCAGATCGTTCTCTTCCGGAGAATACATACGATCCTTTATGGATATCGGCTCCGCATGAAGTATGGCACTCGTTACAGCCTCCACGACCTTGTCCGGATCATAGGCAAGCTCCGGATAAAGATGCATAGCGGGCTCGTTATAATACTGTACCTCACCTTCACTGTCCACTGCTATGATGCCCTCGGAGAGCTTGTCCACCAGATATTCCTGCGCGATATCTCTTACCCCGAGCAGACTGTATCTGAATATAGCGAGCAGCATGAAGAGTGTTCCCAGGGTATATCCTATCATGGTCAGATCATATATACCGTTAGGGCGTATTATCTGGATGATGAAGAACATCGTTTCCACAAGAAAGGCGATGACCACGGTCACAAGCCTCTTGCGGGCAGTCTTTCTCTTTTCTCTTGCATAGGCAAAGTTAATATTGAAACAGCCTATTATGATGAAACATACCTGCATGATGATAAAGAAATGATGCACCGGTCCGTTGCCGTGAGAAAAGCTCGGCAATATCCCGTCGGCATCAAAGTGCATGTCGGTATAGTACAGCTTATGATGTTTAAGTGTGAGTATCACGGCATATATGGCGGCATGTACAGGTACCAGGATGTTTACGATCAGATTGGGGATCCTGATCCTGCTGAGCTCCATTGCGAACATGAAAAGCGAGAATGCGATCCACACTCTTCCCGCATATGACAGCTGCAAAGCCGTGATATAGGCTTCCTCCGTCCCTGCTCTCATCTGGAAGAGATAACCTATGTTATTGACAAGGGTTGCGACACAGCTTAAGAAAAGATATGCATGAAGCGCATCCTTTTTACTCCTGAATACGATGCAGCCTTCAATGAATAGTCCGATAATGCTGATA
This sequence comes from Lachnospiraceae bacterium, assembly GCA_016280355.1. Taxonomy (GTDB): domain Bacteria; phylum Bacillota; class Clostridia; order Lachnospirales; family Lachnospiraceae; genus NK4A144. The sequence continues at coordinate 10,903 of JAEEGO010000076.1, forward strand.
TATTGTATTGTGAATAAAAGATCATACATATATTCTTAATTCCCGCTTCATTTTATCAGACAGAGCAGTTGTGTCAACAGTTACGGGCAGGATGCATCGTCTAATTGTTACGAAAATGTTACACAAAACTTGACACTTCATGTATACATGGGATAAAATACCTCTCGTATGTGTCCGAATGTCTGAATGCATAATACGGCACATCCCGCAGGGTTAGTACATCGGTAGTATATCAGCTTCCCAAGCTGAGGAGGCGGGTCCGACTCCCGTACCCTGCTGTAAAAGCGTTATCCGTAGCCGTACGGAACGGAGCGCTTGCGGTCAGTTCCGCGCGGCTGCGAGATAACCTGACGTGCATGAGCATGTAAGCAGCGCGAAGCGATGCGATATGCGAATGCACGGCAAGGATTGCGAGAGCACGCAGTGCGGAGCAATCCGATGCTTTTACAGTTTTATCGTAAAAGCATCACGCGGAGCAATCCGGGGCTTTTACTTATACATTATACATATATCAATGCCCTTATTATTTTAGATAACATACAGGAGAACGAAAATGAAAAAGAGAACACTTGTAATCGCATTATCTCTTGTCGCAGCACTTTCACTTGCTGCCTGCGGCAAAGACAAAGCCGAAGAAAACGAGCAGCCTACCGAAGAGGCTTCACAGCCTGCAGCCGAGGTTACGGTTCCCGCAATGGTCATGCAGGAGGCTCCCGCAACAGAAGCGCCTGCACAGGAGGAAAGCGATACCCCTCCCGACGGCATGGTCGCAAATCCCCTCACCGGTGAGTGGATAGATGCATCCATAGCCGATCAGCGTCCCATCGCTGCCATGGTGGATGATGAGAAGACAGCTCTTCCCCATTTCGGCGTATCAGAAGCTGATATCATCTATGAGATGACCAACAGTACCGCAAACGACGGTGTAACGAGATTCATGGTCATGGTCAAGGACTGGGGCAAGATCAAGCAGCTCGGCTCCATCAGAAGTACGAGACCTACCAATCTCCAGACCTTCCCTGAGTGGAACGCCGTGCTCTGCCACGACGGAGGTCCTTTCTATAACGATATGTTCTATGCCAACCCTTACGTTGACAGATTCTCCGGCACATTCTCCAGAGTCAACAACGGAAAGCCCAGAGAGTTCACCGAGTATATCGTGAGCGGCGATCTTGAGAAGAACTTCAAGAACAACAGCAAGATCTCTCAGACATACAACGAGTACTACAAGGGTGATCACTATCAGTTCGCTACACGCAGCAACCCCAACACCCTCGATCAGTACTCCGATGCGAAGACCGTCAACAAGGTCTCGCTTCCTTTCGATCACAATAAGCCCTGGCTTGAGTACAATGCTGACGAGGGCGTGTATTACTACTTCCAGTACGGCGGCAAGGAGGTTGATGCAGGCAACGACAACAAGCAGGTCTGCTTCAAGAACCTTCTGATCCAGGGCGCACGTCTGGAGCAGTTCGACAAGAACGGATACATGATGTTCCACACCAACGACTTCGACTACACAGGCGATTACTCTGACACCAGAGAGGGCTGGTACATCACCAACGGCAAGGCCATCAAGGTCTCATGGAAGAAGGCAGAGGATACCGCTCCCACAAGATACTTTGATGAGAACGGTGATGAGATAAAGATCAATGTCGGCAAGACATATGTTGCTATCCTGTCCGACAAGAGATTCGGAGACATCAAGTTCGAATAATGATAGAATCAAAGGATCTGTACGGATTCAGACACTATTTTTACGGTGAAGCATATTACGGGTCAGATGAGGGCATGCGCTTTCGTCTGGCCCGTGAGCCGTTAGTGAACATCATCTACATGAAAGAAGAAGAGCGATATGCAGACGATCCGAAGCTTCGTGCTTCTGTCTGGTTCGGTCCTTTAGCCTATGACAAGACCCCTCCGGAAGAGATCACCGAAAAAGATTTTGATTTTGATGAGGACGGATATAGGGAAGCCGTCATCTGGCTCAATTCGATGCACAGATGATATTCGTTCACATACAGATACCGGGTATTTCTTCAGGAGCGGATATGATGATATCCGCTCCTGCTTTTTCCAGTTCATCTCTTTCCCTGAAGCCCCACAGTACACCGACCGTATACATACCGGCGGCTTTTCCTGTCAGCATATCAGTGTTTGTATCCCCGATATAAAGGCATTCAGACGGCTTCACCTCAAACCTGTCCGCCAGTATGAGAGCTCCTGCAGGATCAGGCTTTCTGGGATAGCTGTCAGACTGTCCCAAAACATCTGCAAACGTATCCTCAGGATAGATATCTTTTATTACCTTACATGCCTGTTCATGAGGCTTGTTTGAGAATACCACACATATGATCCCGTTATCCTTCAGCTTGCGTATCGCCTCCGGCAATCCCTCATATATCGTCACTCTTTCCGAGCAATGTGTCGAAAGAAAGCTGATGTAATCGGCAAAAACCTCCTCGAGAAGTCCATCATCCTCACTTCCGTTGTATTTTCCGTGATAACTCAAAAGCCGCTGCATCTGGACTCTAGATCCGTCGCCTACGAAATACTTGAATTTCTCGGCTTCCACCGGTGGCAGACCGTATCGCGCCGTCACTGTATTTGCGCAGAAAGCGAGATTTTCCAGTGTGTTGGCACAGGTCCCGTCGAGATCGAATATTGCCATTTTCATTTTATTCATACCATTCCTCTATGAATTCTAAAAAATAATTCTTGCTTTTCTCAATATCATGTAATATAGTGTAGCATATAAATCGGCAGATATATATTTTCTTCCCGGGAAACCTGCTTTATGATTCAGAAAATGGAGGAAAAACAAATGGAAAAGGACAGAACACGTACTCTTGTGCTCGCATCACTTATGGCGGCACTGACTTATATCACTACTACTGTTGTAAAGATACCCACTCCTACAATGGGTTATGTCCATATAGGAGACAGCTTTGTATTACTGTCAGGTATCCTTCTCGGCCCCGTCACCGGCGGTCTGAGCGCCGGCATAGGCTCCATGTTGTCCGATCTTCTGGGAGGATATCCTCTCTGGGCTCCCGGCACCTTTACCGTGAAGCTTCTTACAGCCATGGTCGCAGGTCAGGTATACAAAAAGCTTCACCTTTCAGCCAGGACCCTTATATCGGGTATTGCTGGTGAAGCCGTTATGATAGTCGGTTACTTCCTGTACAATATAGTTATGTTAACTATATTCAACGCAGGCTCTGCTGCGATCTCGTTTTCTGCGGCTGCCCTTCAGTCGTTCACTGAGATACCCTTCAATGTGGCTCAGGCTGTAGTCGGTATAGCTATCGCAGTCGTACTGCTGCCCGCACTCAAAAAGCTGCCTGTAAAGATCACGGCATAAAAAAAAGAGGCAACGTTTTACGTTGCCTCAAGTCCTTCAAATATCGCGCACATCCCTTTTGCAAAATCCAGAGGATAAAGCTGCACCATTGTGCTGTCTATCAGTCCGGGCTCTATCACCATCCTGAAGCTTATCTTCACAAACAGATCAGCCGGATTATCAAAGATCTTTTCGAATATCTTTACCGAATTCACGTCTATCATGTCAACGGTAGGTGTCGATATATCTATCATCCTGTTCAGCATCGTAGACATTGATGTAGCTGCCGAACCCATCATCTGGTTCATGGCTTCGGATACCGCACTCTTCTGCAGCTCTCCGAGCTCTCCCTGTACATTCTGTCCGGATCCGCCCATCATCAGATCTGTCATTACCAGGACATCATGCTCCTTAAGGATCAGTATGTTATTTCCTGAAAGTCCCTTCACGTAGTGTATGTTTACGAATACGCAGGTCTTCTCATAGTCATCTAGTGAAGCACTCCTCTTTATCACCTCAACCTTCGGTGTGGTGATATCCACCTTGTGCTGCACCATCAGCGACAGCGTAGTCGCCGAATTACCCATGCTTATATTTGCTATCTCACCTATGGTATCTATCTGTACCGGGGTCAATTCATCTGCCATATCGGACATTTGCTCCTTCTCTATAGAAATATGCTTCTATATGATACCACATGCGGCAGACTTTTTTAACTACATATACTGCCACGTGAGACGTCATCAGACCACAACATATAGCACTATCCGGCAGATGATATTCATATTGACGGATGTCCGACTGATGCATTAATATAACCACTGTATTTTTGTTAATTCAGATGGAGGTAATATCTATGTCAGCACAGCTTTGTCTTGTCATATCCATAGCGGTTTATCTGCTGGTTATGATTCTGATCGGTGTCATATTCTCCAAGGGAAATGACGATACCGGCGATTTCTATCTTGGAGGCAGAGGCCTGTCCCCGCTTGTCACAGCCATGAGTGCGGAAGCTTCTGATATGTCCAGCTGGCTTCTGATGGGCATCCCGGGACTTGCTTATGTCAGCGGTCTCGCAGATCCCTTCTGGACCTGTCTCGGACTTGCTGCAGGCACCTATCTCAACTGGCTGTTAGTTGCGAAGAGGCTTCGCAGATACACGGAAAAGATCGGAGCGATCACAGTTCCCGAGTTTTTCTCAAAAAGATACGGTGATGAGAAGAATGTCCTCACGGCAGTTTCCGCCATCATTATAGTGATATTCTTTATCCCTTATACCGCTTCCGGCTTCGCTGCATGCGGCAAACTCTTCAACACGCTTTTCGGAGTGGATTATCTTATAGCGATGATAGGAAGTGCCATCATCATATCTCTCTACTGCACACTAGGAGGCTTTAAGGCAGTCAGCTTTACCGACCTCATACAGAGTATATGCATGTCCATAGCCATAGTGATCGTTATTGGATTCGGCGTGGCACAGGCAGGCGGTATCGGTGCTGTAATGGAAAATGCCAAAGCCCTTCCCGGCTTCCTTTCCCTGACAAGCACGCATGATCAGGCTGCCGGCGCAGCCGCTCCTTACGGCGTACTTCAGACGATCTCCACTCTTGCCTGGGGTCTGGGCTACTTCGGTATGCCTCACATCCTTGTAAGGTTCATGGCTACAGGCGATCCCGAAAAGCTCAGGATCAGCCGCAGGGTCGCTACCATATGGGTTGTGCTCGCAATGGGGCTTTCGATCATCATCGGCTTTGTCGGCCTTGCAATGAGCAAAGTCGGCGTGATACCCTCACTCACCGGCAGCAGTGATGCCGAGAGGGTCATCATACATATATCAAATTACATGAGTTCCTTCGGTATTTTCCCTGCAATCATAGCAGGTATCATACTTGCAGGCATGCTCGCGGCTACAATGTCTACCGCAGACTCACAGCTGCTCTCGGCAGCTTCTGCTATATCCAGCGATCTGCTCCAGGATTTCGGCAAAAAGAAGTTCTCTGATGATACATCAGTCAAGATCGCCAAGATCACCGTTATCCTTATATCCACACTTGCAGTGATCATAGCCGTGAATCCCGACAGTTCGGTATTCTCCATAGTGGCATTCGCCTGGGCAGGCTTCGGTGCTACCTTCGGTCCCGTGATGCTGCTCGCCCTCTTCTGGAAGAGATCCAACAAACAGGGAGCCATAGCGGGCATGATAGCCGGAACGATCATGGTATTTGTGTGGAAGTACGGTATCAGCAAGCTCGGCGGACCGTTTGCGATCTATGAACTGCTTCCCGCTTTCATTATCGCTCTCATAGTGAATGTGGCTGTCTCCATGGCAACCCCTGCTCCCAAAAAGGAGCTGCTGAGCATGTATGAAAGCATAAGGTGAACATTCGCTCCACCTGCTGTTTTTGATCTTAAAGTAAGACAACAGGCACCCGGTTTTATGTCGGATGCCTGTTTTCTTTACATATTGACAATAGTTCGTCACGATAATACCTTGCAGCTGCTATTATCATATTCTTCTTCTGCCGCTCCCGACTGACAGCTAAAAGAATGTGTCTGCTTTTCTTGACTGCTACAACACCTCGTTTTTCCCTCTACCCTCAAAAATAGCTCTTTTTTGAATTTATGGATTTTTCTCACCGAATCGGCGTAAAGAAATTGTCAGCTGAGAAATAAATAGAATAG
>JAEEGO010000077.1 GCA_016280355.1 Lachnospiraceae bacterium
CCTCTTTTTATATCTGATGTGATCTTGGATACGATCGCATTGGTGATCATAATAGTACTGGCGATAAATACGATCCATGACATGCATATCACAGAGATCAGAATGTTCTTTGGTATGTGTGTCTCTACCGTGTTCCTTGCTTTATGGGATTCGGCAAAATATATCTATTTTATGATGCCGACCCATCAGACCTGGCTGGAAGACGTATATATCACGCTTACCAACCCTCTGACGGCCATAGTGTCGCTTGTCATAGTCGTACAGTGGCTACTGTTTGTAGAGTATTCCCTTCATCAGAGTAAGGATCTGATCAGGCGCAGATTCACGCGAGTACTGATACCCTTTTTCATATCGACTGCAGTTGAGATTATCGGGACTGTTGTATTTGTTATCGGGGGTGAGACCGGCAGCTTCGATCTGATGTTCATGGCAGACCGGGTACATCTGCTGTCAACAGCATTCATGTTTATGTACATGCTGCTTACATATGTCATAGTACATCAGGAGAGGGTGCGCAAACGTCTGCCGAGATATATTCTGATCACACCTATGGCAGTTGCGGTACTTTTGGGCTATTTCCTTGATACCGTAACGTACAGATCTCTCTTTGCTCTTTTTGTTGCCACAGGTCTCATATCCGTATATTTCTCGATAAGGAAGCAGCACGCATGGGAGGACGACAATACCGGATATTACAATAAAGATTATCTCAGGATAATAATGGACTATATTGATGAAAAAAATATAGAGGGCGGAACGATAATCCGTTTTTCCACGAAGAATGACAGCAGATCACTTGCAAAGATCCTTCATCAGATGGAGCCCGATAACAGTAAGACGGTCTTTATGGGTAAGGGGGTATTCCTTATCATCACTGATACACAGACAGAGGATGTTATAGACTGGTACAAGAAACTGATAGTAGGGCGTGCCGGTCAGGACGGACTTGATGTAAAGGCAGATCATTTTTTACGACAGGATGAGCCGCCGGAAGATTTCCTTACAAAGGCACTTGCCGGCACTTAAGGCTGAATCTTTTCCTGAGAGCGGATGACTGCCTTAAGTGCGGACATCATATGATGATAGAGCACTCGGCCCGGAGTTTATATCATAATACTCCGCAATGGACGCACATATAATAGAAAGTAGCTACTCCGTCGTCGAAACGGATGGCTTTAAATCTGGGATGCTTTTTACATTTCGGACAGATACCGTCTTGTACACTCGTCTCGCCGCCACCTGAGATCTCTTCACCACCAACTACTTTACCCAAGGCTTCAGCTGACATTTTGTACTTAGTAAATCTTTTCATAATATGTTCCCCTTAAGACTGATATGAATTGATGTTTACAAATCCACATCTATTTATACGAAGGAGATCGGATAATGGCAGAAATTTTTTGTCTGAAAGTTATAAATTTGTATTGACGGAAAGAAAATGGTAGTATGGCATCCAATTAATATACGAAATAATCGGATTTTGTGGTATAGTATATGAGATTTGCACTAAACTTAGGAGGAGACAGAAGATCATGAGCAGAGTTTACAATTTTTCGGCAGGACCATCAATGCTGCCCGTAGAGGTACTGGAGACGGCAAAGGAGCAGATGCTCGACTACAACGGATCGGGACAGTCCGTGATGGAGATGTCACACCGCTCCAAGGTCTATGATGAGATAATAAAGACAGCCGAAGCTGACTTCAGAGAGCTGGCCGGAGTACCAGATAACTACAAGGTACTTTTCCTTCAGGGCGGAGCTTCCACTCAGTTTGCCATGATACCCATGAACCTCATGAAGAATAAAGTCGCTGATTATATCGTGACAGGACAGTGGGCGAAGAAGGCATGGCAGGAGGCCGGCAACTACGGTACAGCCAACAAGATCGCCACATCCGAGGACAAGACTTTCACTTACATACCCGACGTATCGGATCTTCCGATAAGCGAAAACGCCGACTATGTATATATCTGCCAGAACAACACGATCTACGGCACACGCTACAAGGAGCTTCCCAACACAAAGGGCAAGATCCTCGTATCGGATGTATCATCCATGTTCCTCTCGGAGCCTATGGATGTGACAAAGTACGGCATCGTGTACGGCGGCGTGCAGAAGAACGTGGGACCTGCAGGTGTCACCATCGTAGTGATCAGAGAGGATCTCATCACAGAGGATGTGCTTCCCGGTACACCCACGATGCTTAAATACAAGACTCACTCAGACAACGATTCACTTTACAATACACCGCCTGCTTACAATATCTATGTATGCGGTCTTGTGTTCAAGTGGCTCAAGAAGATGGGCGGCCTTACCGAGATGCAGAAGATAAACGAGGAAAAGGCAAAGGTTCTTTACGATTTCCTCGACAGCTCGAAGATGTTTAAGGGAACGGTCGTACCCGAGTACCGTTCACTGATGAACGTACCTTTCGTCACCGAAAACGACGACCTCAACAAGAAGTTCATTGCAGAGGCCGATGCAGCAGGATTTGTGAACCTCAAGGGTCACAGGACAGTCGGCGGCATGAGAGCTTCCATCTACAATGCAATGCCTGTAGAGGGCGTGAAGAAGCTCGTAGAGTTCATGGATACATTTGAGAAGAATAATTGATCAGAGTTTTTCAGGAGGATAGAAATGTTCAAGTATCATTGCCTTAATAATATCGCAAAGGTCGGCCTCGACAGCTTCGACAAGAACTTCGTGGCAGTAGATGAGCTGAAGGATGCGGACTGCGCCCTTGTAAGAAGTGCAGGCATGCACGATATGGAGCTCCCTGAGAGTCTTGCCGCCATTGCAAGAGCGGGAGCAGGTGTCAACAACATCCCTCTAGACAAATGTGCTGAAAAGGGCATAGTAGTCTTCAATACTCCCGGAGCCAATGCCAACGGTGTGAAGGAGCTTGTCATAGCAGCAATGCTCCTTGCTTCAAGAGATATCGTTGGAGGCATCGGCTGGGTGGAGACACAGAAGGGCAATAAGGATATAGCAAAGGATGCCGAGAAGCAGAAGAAGCAGTACGCAGGACACGAGATAGCAGGAAAGAAGCTCGGTGTCATCGGCCTCGGCGCAATAGGTATCAAGGTGGCAAATACCGCAGTGAACCTCGGCATGGATGTATACGGATACGATCCCTATATCTCAGTAGATGCTGCATGGAACCTCTCAAGATCCGTGCATCATGTGAAGGCAGTTGAGGAGATATATGCAAACTGCGATATCATCACAGTGCATGTACCGCTCCTTGATTCCACGAAGAAGATGATAAACTCTGACGCCATAAAGCTCATGAAGAATGATGCTATCCTTATCAATCTTGCAAGAGATTTTCTGGTGGATGAGGATGCAGTGATATCTGCACTCAAGATAGGCAAGCTTGGAAAGTATGTCTCTGATTTTCCCAATCCCACAACAGTTGGACAGGAAGGTGTCATAGTCATACCTCACCTCGGAGCATCAACGGAAGAGTCCGAGGACAACTGTGCAGTGATGGCAGTACAGGAGCTTATTGACTATATGGAGAACGGTAATATCAAAAACTCCGTTAACTTCCCGGCTATCAACATGGGTGTCTGTGAAAAGGCAGGACGTGTCATGGTATTCCACAGGAATATAGCAAACATGATCACGAAGTTCTCTGCATGCTTCGGTGATGCAGGTATAAACATCTCAGAGATGAACAACAAGAGCCGCGGTGACAACGCTATTTCA
>JAEEGO010000009.1 GCA_016280355.1 Lachnospiraceae bacterium
GAATATACTCATGATAGGGCCGACGGGCTGCGGCAAGACGTATCTGGTACAGACTCTTGCGAGACTTCTCAATGTACCTCTGGCTATAGCGGATGCCACATCCCTTACCGAGGCGGGATATATCGGTGATGATATAGAGTCGGTAGTATCCAAGCTTCTGGCTGCGGCTGACAATGATGTAGAAAAAGCCGAGTGCGGTATCATCTTTGTGGATGAGATAGACAAGCTCGCAAGGAAGAAGAACGCTACCACGAGAGACGTATCCGGTGAAAGCGTGCAGCAGGGTATGCTCAAGCTGCTGGAGGGAAGCGGGGTAGAGGTTCCCGTAGGAGCGGGCAGCAAGAACGCCATGGTACCCATGGCTAAGGTAAATACAAAGAATATCCTTTTCATATGCGGAGGAGCTTTCCCGGATCTTGACGATGTCATCAAGCAGAGACTTAGAAAAGAGACATCCATCGGTTTTGATGCAGAGCTTAAGGATAAATGGGATAAGGAAAAGAGCATACTGTCAAAGGTTACAGTAGAGGATATAAAGAAATTCGGCATGATCCCCGAGTTTGTGGGACGTATGCCAATAATCTGCACTCTTGAGGGTCTTACCGAAGACGCTCTGGTAAAGATACTGAAAGAGCCGAAGAATGCCATCATCCGTCAGTATTCGTCCTTGCTTGCAATGGATGAGGTCAAGCTTACATTTGAAGAAGATGCCCTGCGTGAGATCGCAAAGAAAGCTCTGGAAAAAGAGACCGGAGCAAGAGGACTGCGTGCCGTGATCGAGGAATATATGCTCGATATCATGTATGAGGTGCCCAAAGATGAAAACATCGGCGAAGTCATCATCACAAAGGAATTCGTAGAGGGCAAGGGCAGTCCTGATATACGCATGAGAGAATTCGTGGTGCCGGGCATAGATAATGCACGCACCTATCTGATCAACTGATGAAGGTAAAAGAAGCATTTCTTGTGGCGGGCTTCATAGCTCTGGCCGATACTGCGGTAAAGGGTTTTATCGAGAAGCCGCCCGTTAAAAATTACGGCTTTGCATACAACAGGTTTGACAGGCATCCCAAAGAAGTGGCGGCTGTGAGTGCTGCGCTTAGTGGGGTGATGTGTGCCGCAACAGCACTGTCTTCCGAAGATCACAGGCTTCCGATGAGCCTGATACTTGGAGGTGCTCTGTCGAATACGGCAGACAGGCTCATCCGAGGTTATGTCGTAGATTATATTCCAATGGGAAAAAAGATATACGGAAATATATCAGACATTGCGATATTTGCGGGAGCGATCGCGATGGCTGTGACTGAGGCTGTCAGTACGTCAGCCGAGCCTAAATGATGTAATCTCCACCGAGGCGGGCGTTTTCCTCATCGACAAGATCCTGAAGAGTGACGCTGTCAAGTACGTTATTTATGGCATCGGACAGCCGGCGCCACACATTGAGAGGAGATTCGCTCTCAGATACAGGCTCAAGAGAGCCTTCGGTGATACGCAGAATGTCTCCGACGGTGTATTCGGTGGGGTCTTTGGCAAGACGATAACCGCCCTGAGCTCCGCGGATGGAACGTACATAGCCTGCCTTGTTCAGTATGGATATGATCTGTTCAAGATACTTTTCTGAGATATCCTGCCTCTCGGCAATCTTCTTTACGTTTATGTTTTCGCCCGTGTTATGTATGGCGAGATCAAGCATCACCTGTATGGCATAGGTCCCTTTGGTTGAGATTTTCATGTGGAGCTCCTTTATGGTATTATTATAGTGACATTATAGGGTTTAATTTCTACTATGTCAATAGGAAATATGGAGTATAGATAGTCGGATGGTTTTTACCTCGGTCACATTTGCATTCTTTCTGCCTCTTCTCTTCATCCTGTACTGGGCGATACCGAAGAAACTGCGCTGGGTAGTACTGCTGGCGGCCAATATTCTGTTTTATATGTACGGAGGACCTGTATATATCCTCCTTATGCTGGCCATTGCTCTGGTGACGTGGTTGTGCGGATACAGGATAGGATATGGGGGAGCTAAGGAGGGGAGCAGATCTTCAAAATATCTGCTTTCAGCGGCGGTAGTCGTTGTACTGGGCTTTCTCGCATTCTTTAAGTATGCGGATTTTGCCATAGGGACTGTATCGTCGATATGGTCAATGCTGTCCATAGGCTTCAGTCCTTCGACATTAAAACTGGCACTGCCTCTGGGTATATCTTTTTACAGCTTTGCGGCTATAGGGTATGTTGTGGATGTATACAAGGGGAAGATCACGGCAGAGAAGAACTTTCTAAAGTATCTGACCTTCGTATCATTTTTTCCTTCTGTATTGTCAGGTCCGATAAACAGGGCAGGAGATATCATGCCGCAGATAAATGATCCTGCGGATTTTGACTACGATCTGGCTGTAACAGGACTCAGGCAGATGCTTTGGGGCTTTTTCAAAAAGCTTATCATAGCAGATACGCTTACCCTCTATGTGGATCCGATATTTAATAACGTGAGATTTTATTTTGGATTCACTTTAGTTATGTCAACCATATTGTATACTTTCCAGATCTACTGTGACTTTTCCGGATATTCGGATATTGCCATAGGCACAGCGAGACTGTTGGGGATAGACCTGAAGGAGAACTTCAGGAGTCCGTATTATTCCAGAAGCATAAAGGAATTCTGGAGCAGATGGCATATCTCCCTTTCTACCTGGTTCAGGGACTATGTTTATATTCCGTTGGGAGGAAGCAGAGTCAGTGAAGGTAGACATAATTTTAATATTATGTTAACTATGCTCCTGTCCGGCCTCTGGCACGGAGCCGACTGGTCGTTTGTGATCTGGGGCGGACTGCACGGTATATATCAGGTGGCTGAGGATTTCTGCCACAGACATCTGTCACGAAAAGAAGTCAGGGGCATGAAGGAGAAGGATATCAAACGAAGTGTGCCGTGGAACATAGGACACGGGATACTGACATTTGCCATGGTGGCCTTTGCATGGAGCTTCTTCAGGGCAAACAATACGTCGGATGCCCTGTATATTGCTTCGCATATGCCGAGAGGGCTGGTGCATATTGCAGGCTCATACATTATGATGCTGAACAATATGCATCTGGACGCGTTAAAACTGACGAACATTATTATTATGATAGTTATTCTTATGGCAGTGGATTTTGTGGGACTGAAGCATGACGTATATAAGCTGTTCGGTAAGCTTCCTGCATGGGCAAGATGGCTCATATATACAGTAGTGACGGTTTTTGTGATAGTGATGACATTAAACGGCGGCAGACATCAGGAGTTCATATATTTTCAATTTTAGTGATAAAGCCGGTCTCCGTACTTACGGTTACAGACATGCTTGCATGTATGTAACCGCAAGTACGAGAGACACTAACATATATGAGGAAGAAGGGCGATAGCCCGTATTCCGAATATATGTAGCAGTCAGAGAGCACGAAGTGCGGAAGACTGCGAAGGCTTTATCACAAAAAAGAAGCGGGAACTGCGAAGCAGAGGAGCTTTGCGTAGGGCTTTTAGAAAAGAAAGCGAAGCGAATATATGTAGCAGTCAGAGAGCACGAAGTGCGGGAGACTGCGTAGGCTTTATCACAAAAAAGAAGCGGGAACTGCGAAGCAGAGGAGCTTTGCGTAGGGCTTTTTAGAAAGGAAAGCGAAGCGAAAATGATGAGGAAGAAGGGCGACAGCTATATGAAAGAGGAGAGCACATTTTGAAAAAATTCATCATCAAGTGCATATGCTTTGCTTTGATATTAGGTGTTATATTTGTGCCTTTTTCTGTCTTTGTCGACCCTTTTAACATCTTCCATATCAATCATCCGAGGAATAACGGACTGGAGCCGAATAAGAACTATATGAAGATGCACAATGTGCTGAACCATCCCGACAAGTACGACTCATTCCTTTTCGGATCCTCGAGAGTGGGATTTATTGATGTGACAAAGATGAATGATGGTGAATACTACGATATGATGTACTCTGAGGGTACACCGGCAGAGCATCTCGACAATCTGAGGGTCATGACGGAAAGAGGGATAATCCCCAAAAACGTGATTATCGGCGTGGATGATATCTCGTATTTTGTGGATCCGGCCCTGCATGTAGGCCAGCTGTACAGGCTTCCATATCCGTGGGACGGTTCGCTGTCCGACAAAGCAGGCTTCTATCTGAGATACTTTGATCTCATCACGCTGTCACAGTCTCTGGAAGCGATGAAGAAAAGTAAGAAGAGGGGAGCAGACCCGGATTACAATATGAGGCTTCTGGATACCGGTACCGAGAATCTGGAGATACCTCCACAGTTCGACTATGAAGATGCAAAAGCATGGTGGTCTGATTATTATTATCCCAGAGAGCAGAGCCTGGAGGATATAAGGCAGATAAAGGAGCTTTGTGATGAATACGGGATAAATCTGAGGGTTTTCACGAATCCTTTGCATGCCATGACATATGCCAAGGGGATAGACAACGGATATCTGGTCTTTCTTAAGGAACTGGCCGAGATCACGCCGTATTGGAATTTCTCAGGGTTTAATGATATTACTCTCGATTATTCCTACTATTACGAGACATCTCACTACTGCCCGGCAGTAGGAGACATGATCATAGATAACATATATTATGATAAACAGGATGACAGGCTGTTGTCTCAGGGCTTCGGCATGTATGTCACACCTGATAATGTGGACAGTCTGATCTCGCTGCTCGAGGATCAGGCAGTCAACTATGACCTTCCGGTCAATACGTATAAAGATACCGTAAACAGAAGAGCAGAGGATGAAGAAACTGAAGATACTGAGGTTGAAGGGAGACAGTAAAAGATGGAGTACACGAAAGACGAGATCCTGAGGTATGTAGAGGATGAGGACGTTGAGTTCATAAGGCTTCAGTTCACGGATATGTTCGGGACAATGAAGAACCTTGCCGTGACAAAGGGGCAGCTGATCAAGGCAATGGATAACAAGTGCCTGTTTGACGGCTCGCTGATAGAGGGATTTGCAAGGATCGAGGAGTCCGACATGTATCTGTATCCCGATCTGTCCACCTTCGTGACCTTCCCCTGGAGGCCGCAGACAGGTAAGGTGGCCAGATTCATATGTGATATATACAGGCCGGACGGAGTGAGGTCGCCCGGAGACCCCAGATATGTACTGCAGAAGGTGCTGGAAGAAGCAAAATCGATGGGATACACATTCCAGGTGGGCCCCGAGTGTGAGTTTTTCCTCTTTAATACCGATGAGAACGGCAATCCGACTACAGAGACATATGAGAAAGCTGGATATTTCGACCTGGCTCCCCTTGATACCGGAGAAAATGCCAGGAGAGATATGGTCCTTGTGCTTGAGGATATGGGATTTGAAGTGGTGTCATCAGAACACGAGAAATCACCGGCTCAGCATGAGATAGATTTCATGTTTGATGAAGGAATAAAGACGGCGGACAATATCCAGACTTTCAGGATGGCCGTAAAGACGATAGCAAGAAGGCACGGACTGCACGCAACCTTCATGCCCAAGCCCAGAAATGATCTGAACGGGTCAGGTATGCATCTTAACTTTTCACTGGAAAAGGACGGTAGAAACGTATTCTATTCGGAAGCGTCCGAGGATGGTCTTTCGGATGAGGCCAGGTATTTCATAGGCGGTCTGATGGAGCACGTGGATGCTCTGACAGCGATCACCAATCCTACCGTAAACTCATATAAAAGGCTCAATCCACTGACTGAGAAGGCACCCGTATATACGGCGTGGAGCTTTACGAACAGAACGGCTCTTATAAGGGTGCCGTCCAATATGAAGGAACATACAAGGATAGACTTCAGGAGTCCCGATTCTTCAGCCAATCCATATCTGGCACTGGCGGTGTGCCTTGCGGCCGGACTGGACGGCATAAAGAAGAAAACCGAGCCTCAGGAGCCTATAGAGGGCAATATATATGAGATGACCAAAGCACAGAGAGAGGCATCAGGCATCAGGAGTCTGCCCGGATCCCTCCATGAGGCGATCAATGCCCTTGAAAAGGATAAACTCATAGCATCCGTTCTTGGAAAGCATATTACCGAGAAGTTCATATCTGCGAAAAGAGCGGAGTTTTCCGACTATCTTGCGCATGTATCACAGTGGGAAGTGGACGAGTATCTGTATAAGATCTGAACATGATCGGTATTATAGTAGTATTTCCAAACCCGGATAACGGGCGGGCTATAAAGAGCCTGCTCGTAAGATCCGGCTTCTCCGTGACGGCGGTGTGTACGACCGGTGCACAGGCCATGGCAGCCCTCGATGATCTCAACGAGGGTATAGTGGTGTGCGGTTACAAATTTCCGGACATGATGTATAATGAACTGAAGGAAAATCTGCCTACGGACTTTGAGATGATGCTTGTCGCGGGCAGGGCAAATCTGCAGGATGCGATGGGAGATGACGTGGTCTGTGTGGAGATGCCCATAAAGGGTCAGGACCTCATAGACACGCTTTCGATGATAGTGCAGACCTGCGAGAGAAAGAAGCGGAAGCGCAGGATGCAGCCCAAGGTCAGGTCTGAGGCGGACAAAGCGGTCATATCTAAAGCCAAGGAGCTTCTGATGGAGCGAAACAGTATGACCGAGGATGAAGCTCACAGGTATCTGCAGAAGATGAGCATGGATACCGGAACGGGGCTCGTGGAGGCGTCGCAGATGGTAGTCCTCGCCGCACGATATTGAAATTATCAGGAGTGAAACCGTGAAATTTACGAAAATGCATGGGTGTGGAAATGATTACATCTACGTTTACACCGGCACGGAGCAGATACCGGATGCCGAAAAGCCGGATCTTGCCATAAGGCTTTCCGACAGGCATAAGGGTATAGGGTCGGACGGGATTATCTTCATCAACCCGACCGAGAAGGCTGATTTTGAGATGGAGATGTACAATTCCGACGGCTCACAGGGAGCCATGTGCGGAAACGGCATCAGATGTGTGGGCAAGTATGTGTATGATCATGGGCTCACAGACAAGAGCTGTATAGACATCCTGACAGCATCCGGCATAAAGAGGCTGGAACTGAAGATTGAGGGCGGTGTGGCAACAGGGGCGACCGTTAACATGGGAGCGCCGATACTTGAGGCCGGCAGGATACCGGTGAAAATTGACGGGGTTGGAGATAACGATAACGTCATTTCAAAACCGGTCGTTATCAATGGAAAAGAATACCGTATCACCTGCGTCTCAATGGGAAATCCGCACTGTGTTATTTTTTGTGATGATGATGTGAAAAATCTTGATATTGACGCGATCGGACCGAAATTTGAGCACCATGTTATTTTTCCTGACAGGGTGAATACGGAGTTTATCAATGTGACGGACAGAACCCACATGACAATGAGGGTCTGGGAGCGCGGAGCAGGGGAGACCATGGCCTGTGGTACGGGTGCAACGGCTTCGCTGGTCGCAGCAGTACTGAACGATCTCTGTGACAGAAAAGCCGAGGTAACACTGCTCGGAGGCAAGCTTGATATAGATTGGAGAGAAGATGACGGCAACGTATATATGACGGGGCCGGCTGAAACAGTTTTTGAAAGTGAGATAGAAAGGAAGTAAGAAAATGTTGAAAGCAAATCCGGATTACCTGAAGCTTCAGGGATCATATCTTTTTTCGACCATAGCAAAAAAGGTCGCTGCCTATAAGGAGGCAAATCCCGATAAGACCGTGATAAGTCTCGGGATAGGCGACGTGACCCAGCCTTTGTCCCCTTCCATAGTGAAGGCACTGCATACAGCTGTAGACGAGATGGCGGTAAAGGAGACCTTCAGAGGATATGCTCCGGATCTCGGATATGATTTCCTGAGAAAGGCGATAGCAGAGAATGATTACCGCTCAAGGGGATGCGACATAGCCGATGATGAGATATTTGTATCCGACGGCGCCAAGAGTGATTCAGGTAACATACAGGAAATATTCGCTCCGGACTGTATCGTAGCGGTATGCGATCCGGTGTATCCCGTATATGTGGACTCCAATGTGATGGCGGGAAGGACAGGAACCTACGACAAGGCCAGTGAACAGTGGAGTGATGTGGTCTATATGCCCTGTACGGCTGAAAATGATTTCGTCCCGGATTTCCCTGAAAAAACACCTGATATCATATATATCTGCTCACCGAACAATCCTACGGGTACCGCAATGAAGAAGGCTGATCTGCAGAAGTGGGTGGATTATGCCAATGAGCATCATTCGGTGATCATCTATGATGCGGCTTATGAAGCATACATCTCGGAAGATGATGTACCTCATTCGGTATTTGAGTGCAGCGGTGCGAGAACCTGTGCGATAGAGATACATTCATTCTCAAAGAATGCGGGCTTCACGGGCGTGAGACTCGGATATACGGTAGTGCCGAAGGATCTGAAGGATACGGACGGTGTGGCACTGCACGGACTCTGGGCAAGAAGACATGGTACCAAGTTTAACGGAGCGCCCTATATACAGCAGAGAGCGGGTGAGGCCGTATACTCGGCACAGGGTATAGCAGAGACAAAAGCACTGGTTGCTTATTATATGGAAAACGCTAAGACTATGAGAAAAGCCCTGAAGGATATGGGTTATACGATATACGGAGGCGTAAATGCTCCCTATATATGGCTGAAGACACCGGATAACATGAAGAGCTGGGATTTCTTTGACATGCTCCTTGAGAAAGCAAGTGTGGTAGGAACCCCGGGATCGGGATTCGGTCCTTCGGGAGAAGGCTACTTCAGGCTGACCGCATTCGGTACTCATGAAAATACTGCGGAAGCGGTGAAAAGGATAGCCGGGAATGTTTGAGGAGTACACCAGACAGGCAGAGAATGCCATAGCACTGGCAAGAAAAAGCTCAGAGGAACTGGGACAGAACTATATAGGATCCGAGCATCTGCTGATGGGACTGCTCCGTGAGAATACGGGTGTAGCAGCGAGAGTACTGCAGTCTAATAAGGTGACACTCGAGAATATCAGGCTGCTCACCGAGCAGCTCGTGGCTCCGGGGACAGATATGAACACTTCGGTGGCCGAAAGAGAAGGTCTGACGCCGAGAGCTGCCAGGATACTGTCTCTTGCAGGGGATACGGCTCAGAACTTCGGAGCCAAAGTGATAGGAACGGAGCATATACTGATAGCCATACTCCGCGAGGGAGATAACACGGCAGTCAGGCTCATGAATACCATGGGGGTATCTATACAGAAGATCTTTGATGATACCATAACGGCCATGGGTCTGGATCAGGAGAAGGATGCTAAGCGCGTGGCAAGAGCCATGGAGGAAGAGGACGGTGACAGCCCGACTCCCATGCTGGACAGATACAGCAGGGATATGACTCAGCTCGCGAGAGAGGATAAGCTCGATCCGATCATAGGACGGGATACCGAGATAATGCGTACCATCCAGATACTCTCAAGGAGGACGAAGAATAACGCCTGTCTTCTTGGAGAACCGGGTGTGGGCAAGACTGCGATAGTGGAAGGACTTGCGATCCAGATAGCAGAAGGGACCGTACCGTCCGTGATGCTGAATAAGCGTGTCGTGTCCATAGATCTGTCTGCCATGGTGGCAGGATCCAAATACAGAGGAGAGTTTGAGGAGCGTATAAAGCGCGTCATAGCCGAGGTGATACATGCCGGCAATATCATACTTTTCGTGGATGAACTCCATACTCTGATAGGCGCGGGAGGTGCCGAGGGTGCCATGGATGCATCCAATATCCTGAAGCCTTCTCTGGCAAGGGGAGAGCTGCAGATGATAGGTGCCACCACCATAGAAGAGTACAGGAAGTATATTGAAAAAGACGCGGCCCTTGAGCGCCGTTTCCAGCCCGTGACCGTGGAAGAGCCCACTATGGATGAGGCGGTCTCCATACTCATGGGTATCAAGCACAAATACGAAGAGCATCATAACGTGTCTGTATCTGCCGATGCCGTCATGGCCGCGGTAAAGATGTCCGAGAGATATATCAACGACAGATTTCTTCCCGATAAAGCGATAGATGTGATGGATGAGGCCGCATCCAAGAAGAGGATAGGCCATATCACGACCGGGACCAGCGAAGACAGGCTTGCTGCGGAGATAGAGCTTCTGGCTCTGGCTAAGGAAAATGCGATAAAAAGCGCTGATTTTGTAAAGGCCGGAGAACTGTACAGGGAACAGCAGAAGAAGGAAAAACGACTGGAGCGAATGAAGGAGCGTAAAGCTGCTTCCTCGGGCGAGGAAAGGCTGACAGTCACAGAGGATGATATAGCGGATGTAGTCAGCATGTGGACCAAGATACCCGTCTCCAGGATCACCGAGAAGGAAAACGAGAGGCTACTCCGCCTCGAGTCGATACTGCATAAGAGAGTGATAGGGCAGGATGAGGCCGTAGGTACTGTGGCGAAGGCCATCAAAAGAGGCAGGGTAGGATTGAAGGATCCTAAAAGACCGGTGGGAAGCTTCCTGTTTCTGGGACCTACCGGTGTAGGAAAGACCGAGCTGTCAAAGGCTCTGGCAGAGGCACTCTTCGGAACGGAGGATGC
>JAEEGO010000078.1 GCA_016280355.1 Lachnospiraceae bacterium
GAGGTCCCGATACCATACAGGATCACAAAGCTGACCACGATCACCGATGATATGGTGAAGGGTGCGGATACCATAGACAAGGTACTGCCGAGATTTCTCGAGTTTACGAGAGGAGCGGTACTGGTAGGTCACAACGTGACCTTTGACGTATCGTTCATAGCGGAGAACGCGAGACGACTGGATATACCGTTCGACCGCATCTATGCAGATACGCTGATGCTTTCACGTATCATACTGCCGAGACTCGGAAGACATACCCTGGACCGTGTGGCAAAGGAACTCGGTGTCGTGCTCACACAGCACCACAGGGCGGTGGATGATGCCACGGCCACGGGCGGGATATGGGTGAAGCTGTGCGAGCTGATGAAAGAGCGCGGCATAGAAGAGATATCGGAGATCAGAGAAAAGCTTGCTCTGCCTGATGAAGCGATGCAGCATCTGATGCCGAAACATGTCACGATACTTGCAAAGAATGAGACCGGAAGGGTCAACCTGTACAGGCTGGTCTCCATGTCGCATGTCAGATATTTCGGCGGTACGTTCGAAAAGGTGCCGAGGATCCCAAAGAGTGAGCTGATACGCCACAGGGAGGGGCTTCTTATCGGCAGCGCCTGCGCAAAGGGGGAACTGTATCAGGCACTTATTGATGACAGGCCCGAAAGCGAGATAGCAAATATAGTGAGCTTTTATGATTTCCTTGAGATACAGCCTGCGGAGAATTACACATATCTGCTCGACAGGGACAACGATCTGGATACCATGGAGGATCTGCGGAATATAGGCAGGAAGATCGCGGAGCTCGGAGAACAGTGGAACAAGCCTGTATGTGCCACGGGAGACGTACATTTCCTTGATCCCGAAGATGAGATATACAGAAGGATGATCAAGTTCGGCAAGGGCAAGGACAAGGATAAGGACGGTGACAAAGAGGCTCTCTTAAAGAGAGATGCGGAAGCAGCACAGCCGCCGCTTTACCTGCATACCACCGATGAGATGCTGGAAGCCTTCCAGTATCTTGGCTCGGACAAGGCCAGAGAAGTGGTGATAGAAAACACAAATCTGATAGCGGATATGATCGACCGCATATATCCTGTAAGACCCGACAAGTGTCCGCCGGTCATAGAGCATTCCGACGAGATACTGAGGGAGATATGTACAAGAAGGGCACATGAGCTTTACGGCGATGAGCTGCCGAAGGTGGTGCAGGATCGTATGGATACGGAGCTTAAATCCATCATAGGCAACGGATACGCCGTGATGTACATCATAGCGCAGAAGCTTGTGTGGAAGAGTAACGAGGACGGATACCTCGTGGGAAGCCGAGGATCCGTAGGTTCTTCTTTTGCCGCCTATCTTGCGGGTATCACCGAGGTGAACTCGCTGCAGCCGCACTATCTTTGCCCGAAGTGCAAATACTCCGACTTTGACTCGGATATCGTCAGGCAGTATCAGGAAAGCAATACCTGCGGCATAGACCTGCCGGATGCCGTGTGCCCGGTCTGCGGTGAGAAGCTCATGAAGATGGGCTTTGACATACCTTTTGAGACCTTCCTCGGATTCAAGGGAGACAAGGAGCCTGATATAGACCTGAACTTCTCATCGGACTACCAGTCCAAATCCCACAAGTATACCGAGGTCATCTTCGGCGCGGGACATGCGTTCAGGGCAGGGACCGTATCAACCGTCAATGACAAGACGGCGTACGGATATGTGAAGAACTACTATGAAAGACACGGGACCCATGTGAGAGTAGCCGAGATAAACAGGCTAGTGCAGAGCTGTACAGGCATACTGAGTACCACAGGACAGCATCCCGGAGGCATAGTGGTGCTTCCTCACGGCGAGGAGATGGAGACATTTACGCCCATACAGCATCCGGCGGACAAGATGGATGACCCTACGATCACGACGCATTTTGACTTCCACTCGATAGACCACAATCTGTTGAAACTGGATAACCTCGGACACAAGGACCCTGCGATGATAAAGTTCCTGCAGGATATCACCGGCGTGGATCCGACAGGCATACCGCTCGATGACAAGAAGGTGATGACGCTCTTTCAGGATACTTCGGCTCTTGGGATCACAAGTGCCGATATAGGAGGGACGCCCAACGGATCGATGGGACTTCCGGAGTTTGGTACGGACAATGCGATATCCATGGTCATGGAGGCAAAACCGAAGAACTTCACAGATCTGGTGCGTATCTCGGGACTCTCACACGGTACGGCCGTGTGGCAGGGCAATGCGCAGGATCTGATACTGAGCGGCACGGCCACTCTGGACACATGTATATGCTGCCGTGATGACATCATGCTCTACCTCATAGGTAAGGGGCTGGACAGCCAGAGATCCTTCAAGATAATGGAGAATGTCCGTAAGGGCAAGGTGGCTAAGGGAAAATGTGATGAATGGGAAGAGTGGAAGCAGGATATGCTTGCACACGGAGTGCCGGAATGGTACGTGAAATCCTGTAATACCATAGAGTATATGTTCCCGAAGGCGCATGCTGCGGCCTACGTCATGATGGCTTACCGTATAGCATGGTTCAAGGTATATATGCCGCTTGCTTATTACTGTGCCTTCTTTACCACGAGGGCGAAGGGCTTCTCTTATGAGAAATGCTGCAGAGGGCCCGAGGTGCTCTCAGGCATAATGGCTGACTACATGAGAAGAAAAGAGTTTCTGAGCGACCCCGAGAAGAATGAGCTTCATGACATGAGGATAGTGCAGGAGATGTACGCAAGAGGACTGGAGTTCTGCCCGATCGACCTGAACAGGGTATCGGCAAGGGATTTCCAGATGGTGGACGGGAAGATAATGCCCGCTCTCTCATCGATAGATGCGATAGGACCGAAGGTGGCGGACACGCTGATCGGTAAGCTTTCGCAATCGCCGGATAAGGGAGAGTTCCTTTCAAAGGACGACTTCTGTGCAAGGAGCGGGGCTTCAGCAGCGGTGGCCGACAGACTGCAGGAGCTTGGAATACTGGGCGACATTCCCGAATCGAACCAACTGTCATTATTCGATATATAGTGAATTGCCCGTAGTTGTTTATGACGAGCTGTGCCGACACATTATGTGGGGAATTGTAACGATCTTTTTTGACAGTAAAATACTGATACTATAGAATAAAAACCAGATCATATCCTGGAGGAAACATGGAAGAAAATACCGAAAAGAAAAAGAGTCACAGACGCAGGCACAACCGCAATAAAAACAAGGATAAAGACAAGGTACAGAACCGGGAAAACGTAGAAGAGACCGGGGCGTCACCCGAAAAAGCCGGCGGACAGCCCAAAAAAGGCGGACAGCCAAAGGGCGAGGGACAGCAAAAGCACGGAAGATCAAAAAAGCATGAAGGGCACCGTAAACAGGATGCATACGAAAAGCAGGAGATCAATGATGTCCCCGAGAATGTCGAAAAGCCCAAGCGGGAGCCGGAAGAAGTCATATTTGAGTTCACATGGGCGGATGCATGGGGACTGTACGGTACGGGATACCATATCGTTATAAAGGACAACCCGGACAGGCTATATCTGTCATGGTCGGTCGACCTTAAATACGGGGAGATGCGCATAGGACAGAGGCTTCAGGAGTTTCTGGATGATATAAAGGAATGCGGGATCTCGGCATGGGACGGACAGAGATATACCAAACCCGGCATCATAGACGGAGATACCTGGTACGTGAAGGTGAACAGCCTTACTCTTAAATGCGAAGCACAGGGCACGAACGAGTATCCTGCCGAGTGGAAGAAGCTGCTGAACTGCCTGCATGAGAAATGGACCATTCCTGTATCAAAAAGAGAGCAATGGGAATAATGCTTTTTCGCTCCAAATAGTGTATAATCATAATTGGTTCAAAATATAATAGCAAAGGGGTACTTTTTTATTCTTATGGAAAGAAAAGGAAAGCTAGTCAGAGAACTGGTTCTTATCGCATTAGCCGCAGTGGCGGTGGTATGTACTCTGCTGAACATCTACAGCGTCATCACCATGAAAAGCATTTACAGGGATATGGGTGAAGAGGAGCTTCGCGCAGCGGCAGTACAGCTGGCCGATGAAGTCGACAATGAGTACAGCGGTGACTGGTTCGTAGACTCTGACAACAATCTCAGAAAAGGCGGCAGCATGGTAGCCGAAGAGTATGAGGAGCAGTTTGACAATCTGCGTGCACAGACCGGCATCGACTATACTCTGTTCATTGGAAAGACCAGGTATGTCACTACGATCTACAAGGAGGGATCTACGGAAAAGGCCGTAGGTACCGATGCATCCGAGCCGGTGATCGCAGCCGTTCTGGATGGAGGAAAGGATTACTTTGATTCCAATGTGAACATTCAGGGAGCAAAGTATTACGCTTACTATGTCCCGCTCTACAACAAGGACGGATCGATACAGGGCATGGTGTTTGCAGGAAGGGAAAAGACAGAGTTTGATGCCCATATCAGGCAGACCGCCCTCAGGCTGGTCCTGTTGTCGATAGTATTTGTGCTCATCATTGCATTCCTGGGTATGATCACCGACAGGAAGGTATCACCGCTGATGAAAGCCATTGCCGATGAGCTCAAGGCTCTTTCAGACGGCGACCTTACAGCACAGACTGATGAGAAAGCGATAAAGAGAAAAGACGAGATAGGTATAATAGCCGATTCGGCACAGAAGCTGCAGATAAGGCTTCGTGATGTCATAGGTACATCGAAAGAGCTTGCTGCTGATGTGACGAACAGCGGTCACGAGCTTGCAGGATCAGCAAGTCAGGCATCGGAATCCTCGGGTCATGTATCACGTGCCGTGGAGGAGATCAGCAGAGGAGCCGTATCACAGGCTGAGAGCATACAGACTGCAGCAGTCACAACCTGTGACATGGGTACGGATATAGACGGCATCACAGACAGCATCAACGAGCTGTCAGATCAGGCGGCCACCATGAGCAAGGCATGCGAAGAAGCAATGCAGGCTCTGGGCAAGCTTGAAGCACAGAACAGTATAGTCGTTAGCTCTATGGGTGATGTCAGCAGACAGATACAGAATACCAACGAAGCAGTACAGAACATAGCTGAAGCATCAAGCATCATCACAGCAATATCTGAGCAGACCAATCTGCTTTCACTCAATGCTTCAATAGAGGCGGCAAGAGCGGGTGAAGCCGGCAGAGGCTTCGCTGTGGTGGCTACGGAGATAGGATCACTTGCGGATCAGTCCAGGGATGCTGCAGTCAAGATATCCGAGATAGTCAAGAATCTCGTGGATGAGACTGACAAGACCATAGCTACTCTGGATGAAGTCAATAAGGGCGTGGAGGAGCAGAATACTCAGCTTGACTTCACAAGGAATGACATGAACCGCATGGAAGAGGGCGTAAGATATGTGATGGACGGCACCACGGATATATCCGGCAGGGTCGACAATCTCAATTCCGCCAAGAATAACGTCGTGGGTGTCATAGATGATCTGTCAGCAGTATCACAGCAGAACGCAGCATCCACACAGGAGACCAATGCATCAATGGAGGAGCTGAACGCAACCTTCGAAGTGATAAGTACATCGGCGGGCGAGCTGCAGCAGCTTGCGGCTAAGCTCAATGACCAGATAAGCTATTTCAATTTAGGAGAGGTGTAAAATATGTTAGCAAGTCTGATACCACTTTTTGACAAAAACATGATGACATGTGCGTACTCGATATTCGCACAGAAACAGGACCTTTTGAAGACTCCGTATGCAGCGGGATCCGGAAGATTCGATGGTGCAGGCTACATACCGGGACTCGAGATCGTGGATTCATCCGGTATAGATACGCTTTCCGGAAGTAAAGAGGTGTTCATAGCGGTGAACGAGATATCGATCTTCACCGATATCGATGCACAGTCCAAGGCACCTCATGACAAGCTGGTACTGCTGATGGATCCTGAGGTAAAGCCGGATGAGATGCATGTTAAGAGGCTGATAGAGCTCAAAAACAAGCATTACAAGCTTGCGATCAGGGATATCCCGATAGACAAGTTCGAGGATTACAGGGTGATACTCAAGCTCATGGATTATATCTTCCTTGATCACAAGAAGATAAAGATCCAGGTGGCGAGGGTATACTTCCAGACACAGTTCCCCAACCTCAAGCTGGTGGCTGTAAACGTGGACTCCCAGGAGGATTACGACAAGCTTACCGAAGGCGGCGGATACAGCCTGTACGAGGGAGAGTTCTTCAGACTTCCCAAGACAACGGGCGACAGGGAGCTGGCTCCTTTGAAGATGAACTACCTGAGCCTGCTGAACCTTGTGAATGCACCTGATTTCGACCTGACAAAGGCTGCAGATATCATCCAGAATGACGCGGCTCTTGTCGTATCACTGCTCGAGATAGTCAATCATATGGCGATGAATTCGGAGATCACATCCGTAAGACATGCAGCAGCAATGCTCGGTCAGAAGGAGCTGAAGAAGTGGATCAATACCGCTGTCACCAAAGAGCTCTGCGCAGACAGGCCTTCCGAGGTTACGAGGATCTCGATGCTCCGTGCGAAGTTTGCGGAGAATCTTGCAGAGACATACGGTATCGGCGGTCTCTCACAGGAGCTTTTCCTTACGGGTATGTTCTCTGTGCTCGACCTGATGCTGGACAAGCCGATGAAGGAAGCTCTCTCAATGGTCAATATCTCAAAGGCCATAGACGAGGCGCTGCTTGAGAAGAAGGGCGAGCTCGGTGAGGTGCTGACCTTTATAGAAGAGTATGAGAAGGCTTCATGGCAGGAGGTCTCAAGGCTTATGATACTCGGTGATATCGAGATGAATGATGTGTACAGGGCATACCTTGATTCACTGAGCTGGTACAGGGATCTCATGGCCGTTACCATTAAGCACTGATTTTATTTTACAAAGTACTTGCAAAAGGTATATCGGTCTGTTATACTTACGGGCGTTGACGCTCTGATAATTGATGCAGTCACGATATACACTTTTGTATGGCTCGTTGGTCAAGCGGTTAAGACGCCGCCCTCTCACGGCGGAAACAGCGGTTCGATTCCGCTACGAGCTACGAAAGGAACCCTCGAGGACGAGAATCCCCGGGGGTTTTGTTTTTAAGAAAAGAACAGGAGGACTTTTTTATGTACGGAACATTTTGGGCACTGGTACCGCCGATCGTGGCTATTGTGCTCGCACTCATCACCAAAGAGGTCTACAGCTCACTCTTCTTGGGTATCATTGTGGGCGGACTGTTTTACTCGAACTTCGGCTTCGAAGGGGCGATGAACCACATCTTCAGCGAGGGACTCATTGCCTCACTGGCGGATCCCTACAACGTGGGTATCATCATCTTCCTCATCTTCCTCGGTGTCATTGTGGCACTGATGAACAAGGCGGGAGGATCGGCTGCATTCGGAGCATGGGCATCGACACATATCAAGACAAGAGTCGGGGCACAGCTTGCCACCGTAGTGCTCGGATGTCTGATCTTTATAGATGATTACTTCAACTGCCTTACCGTGGGATCGGTCATGAGGCCGGTAACGGACAGGCACAATGTATCAAGGGCAAAGCTTGCCTACCTTATAGATGCTACTGCGGCTCCGATATGTATCATAGCTCCCATATCCTCATGGGCTGCCGCCGTATCGGCATTTGCTCCCGAGGAGACCAACGGACTGGTGCTTTTTGTCAGAGCAATACCTTACAACTTCTACGCTCTGATCACTATCGTCATGATGGTAAGCCTTACTATAATGAAGGTCGACTTCGGCCCCATGGCAGTGCATGAAAAGAATGCACTGAACGGAGATATATTCACTGTAAAAAGGAAGGATGGCGACGACGGAGAGGGTGTCGTATCCGGCAACGGAAAGGTGATAGACCTTATCTTCCCCTTCCTCGCGCTGGTAGCAGGATGTGTGATCGGAATGATCTACTCCGGCGGATTCTTCAGCGGAGAGACCTTCATAGATGCGTTTGCAAACTCTGATGCTTCCGTAGGTCTGGTGCTCGGATCCTTCTGTGCTCTCTTCCTTACAATACTGGTATATGTAGTCAAGAGAGTACTTCCTTTCAAGGAGTGTATGGGATGCCTTACCGAGGGCTTCAAGGCAATGGTACCGGCCATCTGCATACTTGCACTGGCATGGACCTTAAAGGGTATGACCGATTCTCTCGGAGCAAAGGAATATGTGGCAGGTCTTGTGGAAAGCAGCGCAGGTTCACTGCTCAATTTCCTGCCGGCCATAGTTTTCCTGATCGCATGCTTCCTGGCTTTTGCAACGGGAACCTCATGGGGTACCTTCGGTATACTCATCCCCATATGTCTGCATGCATTCCCTCTGGAGAGCGGCAATCCCCTGGCTATCGTATGCGTATCTGCATGTATGGCAGGCGCAGTGTGCGGAGACCACTGCTCGCCCATATCTGATACAACGATCATGTCCAGTGCGGGAGCACAGTGTGACCACATAGCGCACGTATCGACTCAGCTGCCCTATGCAGTAACGGCAGCCGCATGCTCTTTCGTTGCTTATGTGATCGCTGGCTTCGTACACAATGCCATCATACCGCTGATCATCGGGATCGCTGCAGTACTGGGTGCACTGTTTTTCATGAAGAGCAGGATGAAGAGCGGAAACGTTTGACATAGAAGTATAGCTGTGGTATCTTTACACACGTGATAACAAGGTGGGCTGAAAAAGCCCACCTTCTTTTTAGGGAAGACTGGCAATGACAGGAAAAAATGATCAGGCCGCAATAGCGGCGAGGTTTGCTGACATGCTGACTCCCGTGACGGATAAGAACGGCTTCGACCTGATAGCCACCGAATATGTATGCGAGGATTCAAACTGGTATCTGAGAGCATATATATCGAGGAAGGACGGAGCGGATATCTCGATAGGGGACTGCACACTGGTGAGCCGCATAGTGAGCAAAAAGCTCGACAAAGAAGACTATATCGATGACGAGTACACGTTGGAGATATGCTCCAAAGGCTTCATGGAGAAGCCGCAGGATACGACAGAAACGACGGATGATTTAGGAGGAGATGAACAATGAACACAGAACTGTTGGAGGCTCTGGATCTGCTGGAGAGAGAGAAGGACATCAGCCGCGAGGTATTGTTTGAGGCTATAGAAAACTCTCTGCTCATAGCCTGCAGGAACAACTTCGGTAAAGCAGAGAACGTACATATCACCATGGACCGCGAGACCTGCGATTACGAGGTGTATGCAGAAAAGACCGTGGTGAAGGAAGTCGAGGACAAGACTATGGAAATAAGCCTTGAAGAGGCTAAGAAGGATTTCCCCGACGCAAAAGAAGGCGACACGGTACGCATAGATATCAACTCCAAGGAGTTCGGACGTATAGCAACGCAGAATGCGAAGAACGCCATCCTGCAGAAGATACGTGAAGAGGAGAGAAACTCCGTATATGACAGATTTGCCGGACAGACGAGGGATATCGTCACGGGCGTGGTACAGAGAGTGACCGGACGCAATATCAGCATCAACCTCGGCAA
>JAEEGO010000079.1 GCA_016280355.1 Lachnospiraceae bacterium
CCGTTGACGATCGTCCCATAGTCTCTCCTCTTGTAGAACATGCCGATGTTTACACCGAATAGTGTCGCCATAAATACGACCCTTTCGGTAGCTCCTTCATCCGGTGCCACAAACATCAGATGTTCGCTGTCTATCTTAAGGTCCTCATATTCCGTGAGGAGACTCTGTGTAAACTGTAAGGACGGCGATACGTTTTCAAGTCCGTTAAGCGGATTCACGTTCTGCATACGAGGATCATGCGCATCAAAGGTAATCACCTCATGCACACCCATGGAATCCAGTTCTCTGAGCATCAGTGCACAGTCGAGAGACTCTCTCATAGTCTTTCTGTGCTGCCTGCTCTCATATAAGAACGGCATTATCACCGTGATCCTCTCTGCTTTTCCGTTACACGCGGCGATCACGCGTTTCAGATCCTGATAATGATCATCCGGCGACATCCTGTTAGCCTGTCCGTCCATCTTGTATGTGAGAGAATTATTGCATACGTCTACCAGAATATAGACATCCCTGTCCCTTACCGATTCACGTATTATACCTTTTCCTTCACCGCTTCCGAACCTCGGACACTCAGAAGGTATCAGGAAATGCTCTTCACCATACCATTCCGACAGTATGGCGGTTATCTTCTCTCCTGCAGATCTTGCCGACTCAAGCGCTATTATTCCGGGTTTCGATCTCATCTGTCTTTTTTCCCCTCTTTCATGATCTTCTTGCGCTCATACATGGCCTCATCCGCCCTTTTGAACACATCATCCACACATCTGTCCTTTGCCTTCTCAAACGTCGCATATCCTATGGCCGCTGAAATACGCTCTGCAGGATCTGCCTTCTCATCGGATGACAATCCATCGATCTTTTTATTGAACGAAGCCACCAGGTTTTCGATGTTATTATAATCTCTGCCGCGCAGTATCACGGTAAATTCATCTCCTCCGATACGGAAGACGGGAGAATGTACAAATACGGCGCATATCAGATGACAGAGCTTCTTTAAGGCTATATTACCGGCATCATGACCATAGGTATCGTTTATCTTCTTTAGATAGTTGAGATCGATCATGGCTATGCCGAACTCATCTATGCCGAATGGAATGCTCTCGTCAATGCTCTTTGCTTCCTCATCATATGCACGTCTGTTGCGTACGCCGGTAAGCGCATCCATGTTTGCCATCATGTCCATTCTGTCGGCTTCTTCTCTGGTCTCCCGTAGCTCTTCCATCGTGGCTGTAAGTGTCTCTATGTGGTCTCTTATCTCGCGTTCCATCTGCTGCATGGAATCTGCCAGCGACTCAAGCTCATCCCCCGTATGGATGTTCAGTTCTTCGAAATGATGTCCCGTATGCTCACCATCTCCGCTGCAGTGTTTGCTGGCCGCATCTGCAAGCAGATTTATGGGCTTCACTATGAAATTGTTTACGCAAAGGATACCGAAGATACAGATGATAACAGTCAGCACCGTCTCAATAAGGATAGCAAAGACAATGAAGCTGATCTGCCTGTTGCGTACCTCCTCCATGGAAATATCCACTGCCGCATAGCAGACCACCTTTCCTGTGATGTCATATACAGGAGAAGCCGCTGAAACAAGCCAGCCGTACTCCGGCGTATCTGTGATATAAGCCGGAAAGCCTATCGTCGGATCATCCAGCACTCTGTAGTTTATCTCATAAAGAGGATCGAAACATCCCGTGGGACACGGATCTTCCAAAGCCGCATCTACCATGTATATTACTTTTTTTGTGTCCGGATCTACATATTCGAGATAGATACAGTTCACGCTGTTGTTTTCCTGTATCTTTCTAAGAGTATCCAGCAGTGTTTTGTATCCCATGCTTTCCGTGAGTTCGTCATACCTGGAAACATACGCATCAAACTCCGGTGTACCCCAATATTCACTTCCTACTTTATCCTCTGTGGATTCATATATTTCCGCTACGGCACGCTGAAGAGAATCGGCATATCCGGAATCTACAGTCACCGCAACGGTTGCCGCAAGATCGTTGGCCTTTGATTGGAACTGCCTGCTTATCAGGTCCTTTATTATTCCGGTACTGACAAAAGCCGAAGCCGCACTGAGTATCACGGCTATCGTTACTATCAGTACCACAGCTTTTCTTCTCAACGGAAATCGCATAGCGTTATTTTACCATATATAAGCCATCAATGCAGTTGTTTTATCCGAGTCCGACATCAAGTGCCATCATCAGTACAAAGCCTGCGGCGAAGCATATGGTCCCGATGTTCGAATGCTCTCCTTCCGACATCTCCGGGATCAGCTCTTCCACCACCACATAGATCATGGCTCCTGCTGCAAAGCTCAAAAGATAAGGCATGACCGGTATGAGCATCCCCGAAGCCGCTATGACAAGCAGTGCACCTATAGGCTCCACTATCCCGGAAAGCATACCGTAAAGAAACGTTTTGCTCTTTGGCATACCCTCCGCCAAAAGCGGCATGGATACTATCGCTCCTTCCGGGAAATTCTGTATCGCAATTCCCAGTGCAAGGGCCAGAGCACCCATGTAAGTTATCTTTTCATTGCCGTGCATCCAGCCTGCGCATACGACACCTACCGCCATTCCCTCCGGCAGGTTATGCAGGGTAACTGCAAGTATCAGCTTCGTCGTCCGTTTGAGTCCGCTTTTGATACCCTCTTCGCTGTGATTTACATGCATATGAGGTGTGACGATATCGAGTATGAGAAGAAAGACCATGCCGATGGCAAACCCGGCAGATACAGGTATAAAGCCAAGCTTTCCCATGTCCTCTGTCAGATCCAGTGCCGGAAGTATAAGACTGAAAAAAGAAGCCGCAACCATGACCCCCGATGCGAAACCGTTGAGTGCACGCTGCATCCCTGTCCCTATACTGTTTTTAAAAAAGAAAACACATGCCGCCCCTAATGCCGTACCAAGAAACGGTATCACGATTATCTGCCACATAAGCCTCTCTGTCCTTTATTCAAGCCCTGTCGTTACAGATAAATCATACCGCTATGCCGTATTTATGACAATACTGCGCCCCGCGAATACTGACAACGAAAAAAAAGAGATCAGGTATGTTTCATCAGAATGAATGAGAGGATATGTGCATCGGGGTCATGATCTCTTCTCCAGGAATACAGTTCTTTGTGTTCATAGGTGCAGATGCCGCAGTCGGAGATGTTCTCCGCGGGTACGCCTGAGCGGGTGAGGGATATTGCGATCGCTCTTCCCATATCAACCCGGATCTGATCTCCGGTCACTGTCAGAAAAGAGTCGCGCTCATCGGGTGAAAAGTGTTCGGAAAAGAGTATTATATCGGGGTGATGTACCACATGGTGTGTCTTGCAAAGATACGGACCGAGCATGCACCTTATGTTTTTGGGATCGGAGCCAAACTCTTCCGTCATTTTCAAAACCGCCTTTAGTGCGATCTCTTTTCCGGTTCCGACTCGTCCGCTGTGCGCGAGAGCGATCGCATTCTTTACCGGATCGTGCAGAAAGACCGGGACACAGTCTGCCGTAACGATACAGAGCATGATATCTTCCGCATCGGTCGTGATGCCGTCATAGTCACCGGTCTGTTCATTTTTCATGATGCCTTCTCCTCCGGATCCCTCCTCAGCCACAAAAATGTTGTCGGTATGATCCTCATGGACTCTCACCAGGCGATCTGCTCTCAGTCCGAAATCCCTTGCCAGAGCCTCATAGTTTTTTTCATCCTGAGGGTTCATATACCGGAACAACCCGCCGGATTCTGTCGTATACCCTGCGATGACGTTTTCACTGCTCCAGTTTTTTATGATGGTCCTCTCCAAGTTGCTTTCTCCCTCTTCGCAAAGTGCTTTTATTCTTCCCAGAATGCTTTAGTATAGTTTTCTCCGGCAAGGAGCTTGTTGATCCTTAACATCCCGCAGTAGCCGACTATCGCAAGGATCGGCTGCTCGGCCGTCTTGAAAAGCTGCAGCGTTTCTTCGTCGGACAATATCTTGGGCGCAGGATCGAAGCTGCATTTCTGCCGGACGATACGCTCCAGATCCCCTGCATATTCCCCGAAAATATAGACCTCGGATGAGCGGCTCAGATTCTGGTATGTCTCCTCGTTCAGATCCTCCAGCCAGAAGAAATCCGACTCGTAATCATAGCACAGTACCAGGATGCACTTTGAAAACGATCCGGCAAGCTCGGCACAGTTTTGCTCCAATGCGATCTGATTCTTGGCGAGTACGACCGTGAGCCTGGCATGCGGCAGCTCCACGCCCTCACAGCGTCCAAAAGGCAGCTTATAGTCCCGGTAACATGTGAAGCTCTCCGCGGTGAGAAGTCCCTCGGCGTACATGGCCGATGCCGCTGCTGCCACATTTTCCAGATTGTATCTCATCGGCATTTCGACATTCATCTCATAAGATATTCCGTCGACCTCAACCGCATGCTCCGATAAGAGGCGGTAGGAGACAAGCTTTGTCCCGTGATAGGCCCCTGCAAACCGATCACAGAAGTTCATATCATCGTTCAGACACAGAGCACAGTCCGTCAATTTCGAGATTGCCCGTATGATCTCATCGGCGGTGTGTTCCGGGCTGATCAGCCTCTCCACCTGATCCTTATAAAGATTCGTAAGTACCAGGGCCCTCGGCTTCAGGAGGTCTGCCATAGGAGCCAAAAACAACTCATCACATTCGATCACCGCATAATCGTAATCCGGCACTCCCTCTGAATTGCAGTGAAGCCCGAAAGCAGTCGCGATGCCTTCGGTTTTATTGGCACCCTCATGGTTGGAAAAAACACGATATCCCTTTGCACGCAGCATATGGACGATCATGCTGGTCGTTGTGGTCTTGCCGTTTGTGCCGCCAACCATTATGGTCCTGACGCTTCCACTCACTCTTTGAAGAAAATCCGGGCATTTCTGCAGTATGTATTCCCCGGGAAGGACCGTCCCGCCGCAGCCTGCCTCGTTTTGCTTTCTGCGGATATCTTTTGCCTTTTGGATGATCTTCGGCAGAGTTTCTTCCGCCGCTTCCTCCTGTGTCATAAACTCCGTAAAGCAAAGAGCACATACTGCGGACCCGTATGCCTTCCCGACGGTATGCGTTTCGGTCAGTATGCGGATATCTCTGAGATCGTATTGCGAATACGATCCGCTGTGCATTTCTTTCAGGGCATCCTGCAGCTTCACGCGAAGCTTTGATTCATCCCCCACGATCCCAAGCTTGCAGACGATACCCCCATGCTTTTCACCGGAAGAGGGGTCATATAGCCAGCCGTAAATGATCCCGGCCGAGATCTGCTGCCCGCGCTCACCTTCCGCCACAGCCGTGATAGCACAGAGCTCGCTCCCAAAAAGCGGAAGCTCTGATCCTCCCATCTCGATCCTCCTGGCGCATGCAGGCAGAACCGAAGAATACCGGACGATGTTGTAATCTCCGATACCGGCAGCGCGGAGTGCCGGCTGCGATATCGGGCTCTGCGAGGGCCGGTCTGAATCTCCGGAGCCCTTTGTTTCAAAGAATACAGATGGAATGCGGCTTTGCATGGTGGTGTATTTCCTCCCTTTGAATACCTTATCCGGCAAGGATATGGATCGTCAGAACATTCAGTCCAAGCATATTCTGATATTTGATATCCTTCGCCATCTTATATACCAGCCGGATCCCCGCACCCTTCACGGGGTCCGAAGGATCGAGTATCTCGACACGTTCCTCAGGATCAAATGGAATGCAGTCATCCTTGATCCTGAGGATCACATTATCCTCTTTGTGGACGACTCTGATATCGACCGAGTGCGGCTTGCGGTCTTTCGTGAATCCGTGTTCCACGACATTTCCTGCCATTTCCTCCAGAAACAGTCCGGAAAAAAAGGCCGTTCTGCGGTCAATTCCCCGGTTGCGGCAGAAGTCGATCACCTGCCGGGAAACCATGATGACCTCGTCTATGCTTTGCACGGAAATGTCGATCCGCGCATCCTCCGGGGCGCCAAAGTCATCCGGGATGACCATGAGTTGTTCGAGTTTTTTCGGAAATGATCCGCGCATGATAACGGAATATAGAACGATCACGATAGCACAGACAACGCCGGTTAGCGGATAGGACCAATATACGCCGCTCATTCCCATAGGCCGGATCAGGATCGCCGAAAAGAATGCCATACAGACGATACCTTCAAGCAATGCGAGTATATTACTCAGTACCTCTTTTCCCGAGGACTGCGCATAGCATGAAAACTGCATACGAAAAACACTCAACGGAATATATAGAGGAAGGATGCGAAATCCCGTGACCGTCAGTTCATAGACAGGATCCGCCGGATCCCTGTAAAACAGGCGGGTCAGGGGTACGGCGAACCCAATCATAAGCGCCGCGATGAGGGTGATGATCGGTATGCAGCGGCACAATCCCACACGCATGACATCAACCAGAGTTTTCCTGTCTTCCTCGCCAATGCTGACGCTCATCAGCATACGGCCAACCTGTATCATGCCAAAGGAAACCGTACCCACCACCAGCATCATCGACTGGGTCGCGGCATATGCCGACAGTCCGGCCGACCCGACATACATGACGATCAGAATGTTCAGAATAAAACCGAGTGCGGCCTGATACTCATCGATCACCGCACCGGAAAAACCGGTCTTCACTATCTGCCATGCGTCACGAAGTTTCAACCCCGTAAGAGAAGGCTTAAACAGAGCATTCTTCGAAAAATAGTGCTGTATCTCGATCAGCATGAAAACCCACATGCCGACGGAAGGCGCGAGGGCAAGACCGAATTCACCCATCCGATATACAGCCACAAAAAGATAATCCAATATAAGGGTGACACCCAGAAAAGCCACGCTGGCAAATGTTGTGATCCTCGTCTTGTTTTCAAGAGACAGGAACGCTGTGAACTGCTGTCCGATGATCGTTGGGAATATGCCGATGACGCTGCCCATTATATACCGGTTCAGCGATGCCCGTACGGCTGCATCGGGTGTCAGAACTCTGCTCCAGTCAAAGATGGTTACAAGTACAAGAAAAAGGATTGTCGCAATTGAAAAAACGATCGACATCAGCAGATCGACGGAAAAGACCTTTCCGGTCCGCTCTATCTCATGTTTTCCCATGAATTTGCCGCAGAGTATCTCTGATCCTATGATAAACATCAGGCTGATCGCGATAATAAAAGCGTCGAAAGGAGAATACAGTCCCAGCGCGCTCATTGCATCCGTTCCGATGTAATTACTGGCAAAAAGACTTGAGAAAATATCGTTGACCGTAGAAAGGACTATAAGTAAGATCTGATATGGGAGCAGACGGAAAAACTGTCTGGTCAGAAGCCGATAATCCGTGAGATTGTGGTTCATACTTACTGTCTCGTCCTATGGAAAGTCCAAACTTTCATGCAACATGGGTTAAGTATAGCACCGGGGGACGTATCTGAAAACCGTTCGGTTTCCATCCCTGCAATCCTTTTAATCTCTTTGAGATGTATTCTTTCCTCTCTACGGTCAGCTCTGCCATTCAAATGTAGCCCGGCGGTCATTCATCTTTGGCAGGAGTCGCCTATTTAACACATTTGAAATACACTATGGAGCCGTCCATATGATACTCTACATCCGCATACAGACGGTACAGTATCTTCAGCAGCTGCTCACGTGTCGGAAAAGGCGGTGTAAACCAGCCCTTTTTTGAGAGGATCCTGTGAACCAGCCAGTCGGTCCGTGCCGATTCACCTTTAATGTAGAAACAGGCTATGAACATTCCGCCTTTCTTCAGCACCCGATGTGTTTCCCTGAATGCCTTATTCTTGTCAGGAAAAGCATGAAAACCGTTCATACTTACGACAATGTCACAGCTTTTATCCGATAGAGGAAGGGCGGATACATCCCCTTGCATCAGCGTGATGTGATCACTCCTTCCAAGCCTTTGTCTTGCCTTATCCAGCATATCTTCACTGTAATCTATACATGTGATCTTTGCTGATGACATTTTTTTCCACTTCTCTTCGGTAAACACGGCCGTACCGACGGGAACATCAAGAAGTGTTCCGTCGAAATCGTCCGGTATATATGAAAGTACTCTTTCTGCTACCTCATTATCGTCAGTATCGCTCCAGAAGAAGCTCATATACGCTCTGCTGAATATATTACCCCGTGTCAGTACGGTATCGTAGATGTCTTTCGAATCGTGATAAGCTCCCTGTATCCTGTCTGATTTTTTACTGATCATCTTTTTAACACTTCCTTCTTTCATTGTCTTATTCTTCATTTTATCATCATTTACGACGAGCAATGCAGTTATTCCTGTCCTTTCAGAGCATCTACCATATCCACTGTCTTTACCTTCCTTGAAAGCAGACGGTTGACCGTCATGGACAGTGCATAGGTACCGGCTATCGTATATAAAAATGACTGTGGTGAATATGTGGCTATATAGTCCATGGACTCCGGCATGGTGGCAAAAAGAGCCGTGACAAGAAACATCCCTGCCGGTATGCCTAACACTATACCTGCACCCGTTATCCATATATTCTGCATCTGAAGGATCTGCCGTATTTTGCCTGTCGTAAAACCAAGCACTTTGAGTGTAGCCATCTCTCGGTTTTTCTCAACTAATGACAGCACACCCAGATTGTATAGCACCACGATGCCCAGCACTATCGCAGCAGCTACGAGGACATATATCATCGTATACATCATTTCTTTCATGGAGTCGAAGGCTTCAAGCATTTCCTTCTTACCCTGCACTCCCGTGATATGGTCGTCATCATCCAGACCGGTACCCGGGTCCACATTCGTGCAGATGCAGTCCGGATTGAAATCATATTCCATGTCTTCAAAGAGGCTCCGTGTCATCGCTATACCCTGAGATGTGGGATGTCTGTATATCCCCGCCACCCGGTCAAGTCTCCATTTGTCATCGCCAACTATATGCCACTTGAACATATCCCCTTCTTTGATCCCAAGGGTCTGTGCCATCTTATATGTCATTGATACACCCCGGGGATTGAGCCTCGTATATTTTAGTTTCTCATCCTCAAAGTGTATATAGTTGCCGACATCATATACAGTCAGAGTACCGGATTTCTTCACGCCGTTCACTTCAAATTCCAGAGCACCGTTCTGTATCATCTGACCGCTGTACTTCTTCGCGTATTCCTCCGTGACGGAATATGGCGTATCCGGCTCCATGATGATCTGATACCCTGATGTGTTCAGCTCTCCGTAGAGCCAGGATGTGATGAAGTTCATCGTATCAAGACAGGCAAAAGCTCCGAAAAGAAGCATGGAGCATCCCAGTACACCGACCATGCCCATTGCCGACCTTACCTTATTTCTCAGGATATCCCTTATATTCCATTGAGTAGAGAAATCAAGCTTCAGCCACAGACTGCTCTTCTCCAAAGCGGAGTGCCTGAGTTTCTTGGGTGATGCAGGTCTTAGTGTTTCCGCAGGTGCAGGTGCCAGTTCCTTCCTGCATGAGATATAGCTTACAAGTGTAGATACCGCCACTGATATCATGATACCAATGAAGGACTTCCACGAAAAAGCCTTTGCCATATCAGGCACCAGATAAGCATCAGACTGCATGTCGATGATCAGCTGTGCTATGGTGGCGTATCCGAGCGCTGCTCCCGCCATCCCGCCTGCAAGGCTTAAGAAAAAGCTGTAAGATGCATAGTGTATGGTAATGGTCTTCTTGGTGAAGCCGAGAGCCTTCATGGTACCTATCTGTATCCTCTGTCTTGATGTCATACGGGTCATCGTGGTGATGATCCCCAGCATGGCTATCAGGAGAAAGACCACCGGAAACAGATATGTCATCGATGCATGCTGCTCTATCTCCGAATGAAAGGTCTGATAGCTCAGGTTTGCATCCTTGTCCGTGGTGACGACCTTGTCCGAGTCAAGCACCCTGCTGACTTCATTTCCTATCCGCTGTCCCAGCTTTTTTTCTTCATCCGATATCCCTCCGATGTTGTCGATGCCATCCACATCGGCTGTCACCAGATTGTAGGAAAAGTCTTCAGATACCGGATACTCTGAAGTATCCAGATAGCATACTCCGTAATGACCGTAATCCGGCATCACTGCCGCGGCATCAGGCAGGAAATATACATATTCCGGACTGTAAAAAGTGCCGCGGATCACCTCGTCAAACTCTTTACCGTCCACCTTCAGCTTTATCTTGTCGCCTATGTGCAGCTTCTGTACGGAAGATAACATGCAGTCTATCCATACCCCGTTCTCCCCCGGCATATAATCCTCTCCGTCCACTATGACCATACGGGATATGTCATTTGAATCTATGAAATTCATCTGCATGTCGAGTTCGTCGGACAGCATGATCTTGCCATCCTCCTGACGTCTCTTTTCTGCCGTGACCACACCCGGTATGGACAGTATTGCTTTCAGATCATCATCCCTGAAAGCCTTTCCCTGTATCCACAGGTCACAGAGATCTGTCATTTCGTAATATCTTTCTTCGTAGTACCTCATCCCGTTTGCCTCGGAATCGAGTCCCACGAAGACATACATGCTGAGAAGTGACATCAGAAATATGGACAGGAACTGTACCTTGCTGCGAAGCAGATCCCTTGCCATCTTGCGAAGCAGCATTACCAGTTCACCTCTTCCGCATCCTTCGGGGCATCATTGGTCTCCACGGACTGCACGGTGCCGTTCTTCACGCGTATCACTCTGTCTGCTATATCTGCAAAGAAGCTGTTGTGAGTAACCATCACCACAGTGTGTCCGTTCTCACTGCTCTCCTTTTGCAAAAGCTTCAGTACCTCTTTTCCTGTACCCGTATCGAGAGCTCCGGTTGGTTCGTCACACAGAAGCAGTCTCGGGTTCTTGGCAAGCGCCCTCGCTATGGATGTCCTTTGCTGTTCGCCTCCTGACATCTGAGACGGAAATTGATGCATGTGGGCTGATAAACCCACAGACGCCAACATCTCTGCGGGATCCAGCACAGGTGCATCCCCGGCTTCCTTTTCCCAGATGCTGTGCCTTTTCACATTGTTTCGCACATCCTTCATCAAAGCCACGTTTTCATATGCCGTGAGTGTAGGTATCAGATTGTAGAACTGAAATACCACGCCTACATTCCATGCCCTGTAAGCCGTAAGGTCATCATCCTTGAACCCGGCTATATCGTGGCCGTCGAACAGTATCTCTCCTCCCGTGGGTGAATCCATGCCTCCGAGAAGGTTTAACAGCGTTGATTTGCCTGCTCCGGAAGGCCCGAGTATAACTACCATCTCGCCCTTGTATATCTTTAGATCCACGTCCTTCAGAGCATAAAAAGCATTCTCTCCGAGCATGTACTTACGCTCGACATTCCTGAACTCAATGAACGGATCCAACTGCCTTCTCTCCTATCTGTTCGTCTGTCACGGCGTCGGTGATGACGACATCGTTCTCCGCAAGTCCTTCCTTTACCTCTGCGTATTCCGAAGTCCTGATACCTGCCCTGATGTATTTCTTTGCTATCACGCCGTCCTCTATCACATAGCAGTAGTCGCCGTCGTTATCTGTATAGAGCGCACTGTAAGGTATCAGCAGCACACCTTCCTCCTCATCGGTAAAGATCGTGACATCTGCCTCTATGCCAAGTATCAGATACTCATCGGGCTCATCTATATGTACCTCTACGGCCACCTTGTTTTTATCAGAGTCATCCGATACCGCCACATGGTTTATCCTCTGCACTGTACCGTTGTAGACTCTGCCGGCCACATCCGCCGTTGCTCTCTGTCCCACACGTATCTTCCCGATATCGTATTTGGATATCATCACTGTCACCTTGAGGTCGTCCGTATTTACGAGTCTGAAAAGCGGGGCTCCCTTGGTAACGATGCTGCCCTCCTTTACCATACACTCGGTCACCACTCCCGAGAAGTCGGCCCTTACCCCCGCAAGAGCTTTTTCCAGCTCTATCTGCGCCGCCTCTTCCTTGCTCTTTGCAAGCTCTGTCTGCTTCTTGAGCGCTTCCTTCTGGCTCATATTCAGTATGCCTTCTTCATAGGCACGCTTCTCTGTCTTCGCCTGTGTCCAGTTCCTGTTGATATCCTCCATCATGTTCACGGTATCATGGTATCTGGCGTATTCCTCCGGATTCATTTGAGCTGGCGGCAGACCGGCCAGTCCTCTGTCGATCCCGGCTATATCCTCATTAAGCTCCGCTATCTCTTCGCTGATCTTTTTTCCTTTTTCACCGGCTTTTTCAGCAGCGCTCAGTTTTTCGTATTCCGTCTTCTTTTCGGCTATATCCTCATTTTTGTCTGCCATCCGTCTGTTGAGGCTGTCAGCTTCACACTGTATGTTCCAGTTCTCAGTGTACTGACTCTCATCCTGACTGTCCGCCGACTCTCTCTGCCACGCATAGAGCACGGCATAAGCATTATCATCACTTGCTGCTTTGTTGTACTTTGAAGAGTATTCGTTGCTCTTATCTATCTTTCCTTTGACATCATCCTCGCTCTGCTCTCTGGTAATGGCCGCTTCGCTGACACTGCGCTCATAGTCTGCGGTATCGTATGTCAAAAGGATGTCTCCGCTGCTTACCTGATCACCGGCCTTGATATCAAACTTCTCCACCGGAGCTGTCACACGGGCAAAATATGTATATTCATCTTCTCCGTCCACATTGCCGCTCTCTTCTATGCTCCCTGCTATGCTGCCTCTTGTCACACATGCGGTCTCGTGCTGTTTACCTCCTCCTTTGCCAAAGGCCGTAAGTCCTATGCAGGCTGATATTGCTGCCACAGCCACCGCCGCCGTAACTATACGTTTTTTTCTCATTTTTCTTCCTTTCGGATAAAACCCCTTCCCGTATAAATACAGGAAGGGGTTTGTATTATCTGTGATCGCAACTGTCTGTTTTCTTTGTGCAGCTTCCTGACATCGGACATCCTATGCATCGCCTGCCGTTTTTCTTTTCTCTGTAAATATAGACGCAGGCTGCCACTACCATCGCCGCCAGTATCAGAATTATCACTGTATTCGCCAGCAAACTGCTCATTTTTTTATCCTCCTGCTATACTTTGCGTGTACTGCTGTTTCAGCCAAGCTGATACTCCAGGGCCATCTTCTTCTGATTGCTCTTTGCACACCATAATATCGCTACCACGAAGCAAAGTATAGCTATAAGTCCACCGATAAATCCCGCACCGGGTGCTCCCGTTACGATGATGGTGCCCACCTGGTAGACAAGGAATCCTACTGTAAAGCCCGTAGCAAGCTGGAGTCCTATCGCACCCCAGAGCCACTTTGCCGACTTCATCTCGGAGTTCATGGCTCCGAGTGCCGCAAAACAGGGCGGTGTGTAGAGATTGAACATCAGGTATGCAAGCGCTGCCACCTTCGTGATACCCATCACGGCTGCCACTGCATTGCCCTCTCCTATGAGTTCAAGTTCCTCAGTGTCTATGAAGTTCGTGATCGCATATACTGTCGCTATGGTGCCTACCACATTTTCCTTCGCGATGAAACCGGTGATGGCTGCAGCTGCCAGCTGCCATGATGCTATGCCGACTATAGGCACTATCAGCATTGAGAAGGGTCCTGCCACACTTGCAAGTATCGACGTATCTTCCATGCCCTCTTCCACTACCTCGAACTGCCAGTTGAAGGACTGCATGATCTGTACCACTGTGTTGCAGACAAGGATGATCGTTCCTGCTTTTACTATGTAAGCCTTACCACGCTCGAGCATGCTCTTCAGCGCGAACATAAGGCTCGGCACCTTGTATTCAGGCATTTCGATGATGAAAAAGCTCTTCCTGTACTTCATGCCTGTTACGGCCTTTATAAGCAGTGCTCCCAAAAGTACGAGCACGATACCGAGCATATAGCATACAAAGCTGATCCACTTTGACTCAGGGAAGAACGCTCCGGCGAACAATGCTATGACGGGAAGCTTCGCACCGCATGGCATGAAGGTCGCAAGCATAGCTGTACTCCTGCGCTCCCTCTCGTTTCTTATCGTTCTGCAGGCCATGATCGCAGGTATGCCGCAGCCTGTACCTATTATCATTGGAATGACGGATTTGCCCGAAAGACCGACTTTTTTGAAGATAGGGTCCAGTACGACTGTGGCTCTTGCCATATAGCCACAGTCTTCAAGCAGTGCAATAAGGAAATACATCACCATGACAAGCGGCAGGAAGCCTACCACAGCTCCGACACCGCCTATCACGCCGTCTATAAGCAATGCATACAGCAGAGGGTTGG
Source organism: Lachnospiraceae bacterium (assembly GCA_016280355.1). Lineage (GTDB taxonomy): Bacteria > Bacillota > Clostridia > Lachnospirales > Lachnospiraceae > NK4A144. The sequence goes on from JAEEGO010000079.1 coordinate 14,204, forward strand.
CGTCTCCGAGCTGTTCTCCGGCCCACTCCTGGAAAGACTCTATCCAGCCCACGAGGATATCTGCAAGCCATGTACCTACTGTGGTCTGGCTGATATAAAACACAAGGAACATGATACCCGCAAATATGATCAGACCGAGTACGGGATTGGTTACGATCTTATCTATGGTATCACCGGCATTCCTGTCCTTGGTGAGTACCTTTCTGTCTTCTGTTTCCTTTACTATCTTATTTACAAAATCAAAACGCTTACGGTCGGCCTCTTCCACAGCTTCCCTGCTCTTTACGTCCACTTCTCCCTGATGGTAGGGTGCCTTCTGTCCCTTTCCTTCAAGAGCTGCCGCCTGACTCACCACTTCTTTTATACCCTTATCGGATACGGATACAGTGCTTATCACGGGGCATCCAAGCTTTTCAGACAGCTTCTTTTCGTCTATCTTGTTTCCCTTCTTATCATTGACATCACTCTTGTTCAGAGCAACCACCACAGGTATGCCAAGTTCCAGCAGCTGCGTAGTAAAGAAAAGACTTCTGCTGAGATTTGTAGCATCCACTATATTAATGATCGCATCGGGATGTTCGTTCTTCACATATCCGCTGGTGATACTCTCCTCTGATGTAAATGGAGACATCGAATAAGCTCCGGGAAGATCTACCGCTATCAGCTCTTTCCCGCTGTCGTTGTAGTTCTTTTTAATCGGGCTTTCCTTCCTGTCTACCGTCACACCGGCCCAGTTGCCGATCTTTTCATTTCTTCCGGTCAGGGCATTGTACATGGTTGTCTTGCCGCTGTTGGGATTTCCTGTCAGTGCGATTCGCATTTTTTGTATTCCTCCACTTATACTAATGTAAATTTATATATGTATCGCTGCGCCGAGTTCGGGATCTATGTTGTATCTGGCATCCTTTATCGACACTACAAGATTGCGCTTCCTGTCGACTACAGTGATACGCTCTCCGCTGTAGCACCCCAGAGAAAAGAGGAAGCTTTCCATCTCCTCGTCTCCTCCGGTATCAACTTTTGTGATCACATATTCTTTTCCGGCCTCAGCATCATTCAGGTTCATCTTGTCTTCCTTCTTTTCCTCATAGCTTATCTGTACCATTTCTTCCTCCGGTCTTTCCCACATCGTGTTTGACATATAGAACACAAGAACGTCTTGTCTTATATTGATTAGACTTATCTAACTAAAAATAGCATCATATTACTACTATGTCAACTGTGATATAAAAAAAGCCGTCCAGTCAATCTGTATACCCAATAAAAAAAGGCTTGCATTATCAAAAATGCTGTGTTATTATCTAACCACAGTTAGTTATGACTAACGCAGACATACATTTATATTTCTCCTAAGCAAATATCCGCACATGGAATGAGCCCCATGTGCGGATATTTATCGTTCGTTTTTCAACCTGTTCTGATCAGACTTAAGATTTATCCACGTAATTCCTTATGGCCTTGAATGTTTTGTCGCTTATCACATGCTCTATGCTGCATGCATCCTCATCGGCAGTCTCCTCGTCAATACCGAGATCCGTGAACCATTTCGTAAAGAACGTATGTCTTTCATAGATGTTTTTGGCACGTTTCTTGCCGCTCGGAGTTAAAGTAATGAAGCCGTCCTCTGATACCTCTATATACTCCTTAGCTTTCATATTCTTGACAGCCACGCTGACGCTTGGTTTTTTGAAGCCCATCTCGTTGGCTATATCAACACTCCTGACCACCGGTCTTTTCTTACTCAGGATCAATATCGTCTCCAGATAATCTTCTATAGATTCGTCATGCCTCATATCGCTCTCCTTATCTGCATATGACCTGCCTGATTATCATAAAACATATATGCTTATGTTTCAATCCGCCATCACATCAGGTGTTCTATCAGCACCTTTACTCCTATCCCTATAAGTATCAGGCCTCCGGCTATCTCAGCTTTCTTCTCGTACCTGTTTCCAAATCTGTGACCGATATATACACCGAGTATCGAAAGGCAGAATGTGATCAGTCCGATGATCTGCGCCGAGGGAAATATCGGTGTCCCAAGGGCTGCAAAAGATATTCCGACGGCAAGTGCATCTATACTCGTGGCTACGGCAAGTACCAGCATCTCCTTATGCTTTATCACGCTGCTCCCTTCCGGTATATCGGAAGGTTTATCCCTGACAGCTTCCACTATCATCTTGCCTCCAATAAAGGCAAGCAAGGCAAAAGCCACCCAATGATCCACCGATTCTATATATACACGAAACTGTGTTCCGAGAAGCCATCCCAGCACAGGCATCAGCGCCTGAAACACACCGAAATATAATCCTATGATCAGAGCCTGCACCTTATCCGGCTTCTTCATGGCAAGCCCCTTGCATACCGCTACGGCAAAGGCATCCATGGAAAGGCCTGTCCCTATGAGAACTATCTCGATCCACATGTCTTTATTTCCTGCTCTTTTCTTTCAAAGACTTAAGGTATTCCTTCTGTTCGGGAGTTATCCTGTAGCTTTCCACCGATTTCTGTATTGCTTTGTTGTGTGTCCAGACGTCCAGACGTTTCTCTTCGATATAAGGGATCACGGTATCATACTGCTTTGCCAAAGCC
>JAEEGO010000080.1 GCA_016280355.1 Lachnospiraceae bacterium
GGATAAGATAGAGAACTGTTACGGTGAGAAAGACTATAAGAACTACGAGATATTCGTTCATGCTCTCAAGAGCACGTCCAGGATGGTGGGAGCCACAGTGCTTTCGGAAAAGGCAAAAGTACTGGAAGACCTTGCCAAAGCCGGAGGAGCGGGTATCACTGAAGATCTGCACGACGATATGATGAAGCGCTACAGAAAGCTGACTGACATCATACGGAAGGCAATGGATATAAATGTCGCACCTGAAGGTGAGGATGATACGGATGAGGAGATCCTTGAATTTGCACCCGTATCGAAAAGGAAACAGGATGATGCGAAAAAAGGAGGTGAGGCATGAGAGAGATCTTCAGAAGCTTTAAGGCGATCCTCTTCAGACGTGAACATGACTCACAGGACCGTCTGTTCATAGTCCTCACATCCATGGTAGAGATAGCGATGCTTGTGGTATTCCTGGAGGATCTGATCCTTCATGAAAATAAGATGGAGACGGTGACACTGGGGCTGTCTCTCGTTGTTATTCCGATAGCATTTTCCATCTTCAGCAGGATGGACAGGATCAGGTACTGCAGGATCTTTCTGGCCGTCCTGACCATTTTCGTGCTCCTTCCGGTCACCTTCTTTTACGGCGGGGGACTGCGAGGGGGATCGATACTGTGGTTCTCACTTGCATATTTTTATATCGGGCTGATACTAACGGGAAAATGGCGCTGGCTTATGATGTCGTTTCTAACGGCTCTGGCTGTCATAGAGGGCTATCTGGCTATCTTCTTCCCGCATTTTATAAAGCCGCATTCGCTGCATATGGGACAGGTGGATCAGCTGACGTCGATCATCATCGTTGGTGTGGTCATCTTCTTTATGGTCAGATATCAGAACAGACTGTTTGTAAGAGAGAATGACAAGTCAAAAGAAGAAGCCCAGAAAGTCGATGAAATGAACAAAGCCCAAAGCCAGTTCTTCTCAAAGATGAGCCATGAGATACGTACGCCGATAAATACGATAATAGGACTCAATGAGATGATACTCAGGGAGGATATCTCCGATGAGGTCGCCGAGGACGCTGCGAATATCCAGGCAGCGGGCAAGATACTGCTTCATCTGATCAACGATATACTCGATATGTCCAAGATACAGTCGGGGCAGATGGAACTGAGCAAGAGTACGTATGAGCCCGGCAGCATGCTGTCAGAGATAGTGGGAATGCTGTGGATAAGGGCCAGGGATAAGGGACTTGAGTTTCATGTCAACATCTCTCCGGATATACCGGCCGAGCTTTTCGGAGATGAGGTAAGGATCAAGCAGATACTCATCAATGTAATAAACAATGCGATAAAGTACACAAGAGAAGGCTCCGTGACTCTGTCGGTCGAGGCCGGTGAGAAGTCGGGAGATGATATAAATGTCATATATACTGTAAGCGATACGGGTATAGGTATAAAGAAGGAGAGCATACCCCATCTCTTTACGGTATTCAAGCGTGTCGATGAAGACAGTAACCGCTATATAGAGGGAACGGGACTGGGTCTTTCCATAGTACATCAGCTGGTGGATCTGATGGGAGGCAAGATAACCGTCAACAGCGTATATACAAAAGGTTCGACCTTCATCATAGAGATCCCGCAGAAGATAATGAATACTACCGTCATCGGCGAGGTCGACATGGAAACGAATCATTTGCTTAATACGAGGGAACAGTACAAGCAGGTGTTTGAAGCTCCCGATGCAAGACTTCTTGTGGTGGATGACAATGAATCCAATCTCATTGTAGTGACCAAGCTTCTGAGAGATACGAAGATACAGATAGATACGGCAATGAGTGGCGAGAAGGCACTCGAACTCACGCTCAACAATGATTATCATGTGATATTCATGGATCATCTGATGCCCGAAATGGACGGTATCGAATGCCACCGCAGGATAGTGGGACAGACCGGAGGCAGATGCAGGGAATCAAAGATCGTAGCTCTTACCGCCAATGCGGGTGAGGAAAACAAACAGCTCTACCGTAAAGAAGGATTTGACGGATATATAGAAAAACCGGTCAGCGGAGGCATACTCGAGCGGGAGCTCTACAGGCTGCTGCCGTCCGATCTCGTCCATAAGGTCGGAGGAGACGAAGAGATAACCGAAGAGACGATGATGTGGATGCAGTCTCATGAGAAAAAGAAGACTGTCGGGGTCACAGCGGAGAGTGTTGCGGATCTGCCGAGGGAGCTTCTTGAAAGATACGATATCAAGCTCATGCCTCACCTTGTGGTGACCGAGGAGGGAACCTTCAAGGACGGCATTGAGGTGGATACGGACGGGCTCCTGGCCTACATGGAAGACAGACAACGGGAGATACATACGGGAGTCTGCAGTGCGGCAGAGCATGAGCTCTTCTTTGCAAACAGACTGACTGAGGCCAACAACATCATTCACGTGGCAATATCAAAAGAAGTGGCAAACAGTGGCTATCCGACTGCGATGGAAGCTGCCAGAGCCTTTGGAAACGTGACTGTCATAGACAGCAGACACCTGTCCACGGGACAGGGCTATGTGGCACTGGAGGCATGCCGGCTTGCGGAAGAGGGCAGATCGCCGTCTGAAATA